>CAITDH010000121.1 GCA_903891045.1 uncultured Desulfobulbaceae bacterium
ACAGGTGCTTCACCCAGTCAGATTCTCAAAGTTATGTTGAAGGATGAGGTAAAAAAAGACGGTGGCACTCCAGAAGACATCGCAAAGGTTCTCTCATCTAAAAGCAATTTTGATTATAATGCTGCCATAAAAGCCGGGGCGACCAATGATGATACTATAAACTTCCTAAAGACAAAATCCCCACAAGACAAGGTGTCAGTCGGTCCAGATCATAAAGACAATCGTGCGACGCAAGCCACCTCTGAACAACCAGCCAGCGAAACTGTACAGACTGCATCAACGGGGATTTTTGCGTCTTTTGTTCCCTTGTTTTTACTCCTCATAGTGGGTGCTGTGCTATTCTCTTTTTTCCTGTGGAGAAAACGCTCCAAAGCGGCAAAGTCTCAAACACACGATGAGGGTAAGACCAGCCAACAAAAAAAGGCTCCTCCCCACGAATCCATCCAGACCCATTATGACAATCTCAAGATAGCGCGGGACGCGCCACAGGAAGTGATTGCCGCCGCATATAAGTCTCTGGCCAAAATCCATCATCCAGACCGTAATCCAGGAAATGCAAAAGACGCCCTAACTATGGCAATTATTAACGCATCCTACGACATTCTGTCCAACCCAGATAAACGACGACAATATGATTCCTGGCTACATCAGCAAGAACGCGAGGCACACACAACCAAAGAGACAAAGACGGCACAGCGCAGTTCCGCTACCCCAGCACAAAAAATAAAAAATCAAGGCTCGATACTTTTTGCCCATGTATTGCGGTACTGGCTCATGTATGCCATAGCCGCATTCGTTGTGATGATGGCAACCGCCAAGCCAAGTTCACCACCCCGAGGCCCAAAGCCATATAGGGCCTCTTCCGTCTCCACTCCTTCTCCTGTCAAATCTGACTGGACACGACCGACCACAGCCCCAAACGGGCAACCATGGCCGGTATTGGCAGCCTATATCAGGGGATATGAGCGACTCAATGAAGGCGGTCTTTCCACGGTAACCGTCGATAATTCGCGAAATAATTTTGAGGTATTCGTCAAGCTTATATCATTAAACGGCCCGCAAGCTTTCCCTACGCGCCAGTTTTTCATCCCAGCCCATGGAAAATTCAGGCTGAACAAAGTGACTGCGGGGAATTATGATATCCGCTATCGCGATTTAGGCGATGGGGGATTGGCTCGATCTGAATCTTTCAGTCTCAAGGAGGAACCAACCTACGATGGCACACAATACAGTAACATCACAATGACCTTATATAAGGTACACAATGGCAACATGAAAACCTATGGCCTTTCAGAGACAGAATTTTAGAGGAAAAAAGACGGGAGAGAATCCAACTTTTTATTACCCCATTTCCAAGTTATCTATCGACACCATCTTATCTGTCACATCATTCTACCTGAACTGACTGCCACCCCTTCAACAAGAGTCGAAGCCGCTCGTCTATTTCTTCAAGCGATTGTTGAGGCTGTGCAGGCGGGCCTCCTTTCAGTCTACCTATGGCTGATAGTAGGCCCCATCACTGACTGAGAGTTCGCCAGAGGCAATTGCTTGTATGAGACCATTCAGCAGCGAGTGCATATCTGTGGCCGCTTCTAATGAAGCTATCGATGCAGGACAAAACAAAAAAGGGATTAACAAGCTAATTCCGCTTATTAATCCCTCTACAACATTTGGTGCCCACGGCGCGAATCGAACGCGCGACACCTGGATTAGGAATCCAGTGCTCTATCCCCTGAGCTACGCGGGCAATATGGACTTTTCAGACAGCAAGGCATAATACCTGAGTTGGATGAAAACGCAATACCTTTCAGAATCAAAGATCTTTGCAAGCCTTCTGTCTCCTACACCGACTCACCATCCGCCACTTCATTGCCAGGATAGCCGTCATAATGGGTATGAGATTTGATAATGCAATTTCGTCCTACCACCAGGCCCTTTGGCACCACTGCCTCTTTGCCAATCAAAGTAATTCCGGTATAGAGATGGGTTGGCTGCTTACGATTGGGGATATGGTGATTACTCCCCGCACCGATCACGGCCCCGGATCCCACATGGACCCGTTTATCAAAGATGGCAAGATCAACAGAAGCGCCAGTCTCGACCACGCAATCGGCAAAAAGGATGGAATCCTTAACCATAGCCCCTTGCTCAACCACCACCCCTGGGGCCAGCACTGAATTAATCACGGTTCCTTTGATGGTACAACCGGCGGAGATCATGGAGCCTTTAACCACGGCCTCGGCCCCATAACGGGCCGGCGCCCGGTCAGCCCGCCGCTCTTCCGCCTCCACATTGGTGCGAATCCCCCATTTTTCCGGCGAAATCCCGCTCCCCGGTTTGAGAAGATCCATGTTGGCCTCCCAATACGCCTGAACCGTACCCACATCCCGCCAATACCCATAAAAAGGATAGGCAAAGACATTATCATTCTCAATGGCCCATGGCAGGATGTGCATGCCAAAATCTACCTCATCACGATCCCGGGCCAGTGTATCCAGCAAATACCGCCGATTAAAGACATAAATTCCCATCGATGCCAGATTAGTCCGGGGATGTTTCGGTTTTTCCTCCCAATCAATAATCCGGTTATGGGCATCGATAATACCGGCGCCGAACTGATGAATCTCACTTCTGGAGACCACCATCATCGCCACGGTCACATCCGCCTTTTTATAACGATGATACTCAAGCATGGCATAGAAATCCATGTGATAGATATGATCGCCAGAGAGCAGAATCACCTCATCGGCAGGATTTGCCTCCAGAAAATCAATATTCTGCCGCACCGCATCGGCCGTACCCTTGTACCAATCGGAATCCTTAAAACCGGTGTGCGGCGGCAGGATCTTCACCCCGCGGCTGCGGCCGGTAAAATCCCAGGCATCCCCGGTGCCGATATGCTTCATCAGGGAAAGCGGTTTATACTGGGTCAGAACCCCGACCTTTGTCAGTCCTGAGTTCATCACATTGCTGAGACTGAAATCAATGATTCTATACAGGCCGCCAAAGGGCACGGCCGGTTTGGCACGGCTCTGAACCAGAATGTTCAACCGGCTGCCAACCCCACCGGCTAGCAGCAGAACCAGGGCGTCTTTTTTCCGATTCATCGCACCACCTCTCCGGCCGCAACATTCTTTTTCCACTGTTCAAGGGGCAGATGAGGGTCAATGGTGGCTCCGACACCAATAACGGTGTTCGCGGGGATCTGATTATTCCAGCCAATCACCGTCACCGCTCCCGCCATCCCTGGCTCCCGCGGATTTAGGCCGTCCTTGGCCGTCACCGCTCCCGCCATCCCCACCTCCTGACCAATACAGGTTCCGGCGCCAAAGACACTGTTCACATCGGCAACAACCTTGGTCAGACGACAATTCTCCTCGATCATGTTATTAAAAAATAGGACAGAAGACTCCACCACTGCCCCTTTTTTCACATGCACCCCAGGAAACAGAATCGAGTTTCGCACTGTTCCCTCCACCACACACCCATTATAGATCATACTGTTTTGCACCATGGCCTCTTCCCCGATCAAAGTGGGCTGGACATCACAGATACCCCGATGGGCAAGGTTGGTTCGCACCCCCCATTTTTCCATATCAATCTTGGGATTCTCACCTAACAGATCCATATTGGACTGCCAGTACTCTTCAATGGTTCGGGTATAGCCCCAATATCCTTGATGTTTGTACCCATAAACCCGACAGTTCTGCGCCATGAGCATGGGAATAATATCCCGCCCGAATTCATAAGAATCCTTGCCGTGATTTTCCTCAAGGGCCCGATACAGAACATCAGGTCGGAAACACAAGACCGTGAGAGAAACCCAACGGGACTGAGGTTGTTCAGGTTTTTCCCAGTAGGCAAGCATCCTTCCTCCCCGCTCCCCGTCTTCGTCATCCAAGGCCGCCACCCCAAAACGATGGGCCGTTTCCAGGGGCACCTGAATAAAACCAATGGTCAAATCAGCCTTCTTTTCATGGTGATAGGCAATCATCTTCCGATAATCCATATTATAGATATGATCTCCGGACAGGATCAGGATCTCTTCGGGATGATGATAACGGATAAAATCAAGATTCTTGTAAACAGCATCAGCCGATCCCAGATACCAGTCGGCGCTGTCCATATCTTTGAAAGGAGGGAGGATGGAGATGCCCCGATAACGGCCGATCATATCCCATGCCGCCCCGGTACCGATATGATTAATCAGGGAAAAACTCCGATATTGACTAAGAATGGCAATCCGCTCAATACCGGAATTCATCAGATTGCTCAGCGCAAAATCGATAACCCGGCAGAATCCCCCAAAGGGCATGGCTGATTTCGGACGATAACAGGTAAGGACATCCAGTTCATCAACCCGACTGCCCGCCAGAATCATCGCCAGAGTGGAAGGTGTGTTCATATCTATCCCCTGAAAAGAAAGAAGCGTTACGCTCTACTTCATATGACGAGTGGTCAATCGTTTGAGGGTTAACGAATTAAATTCCTGATCTTCTATGGCCAGATTCTTCAAGGGTACCTCTGCCCGGGCCGCCTCTTTATGCCCGCCTGCTGACCCTAACGCACCAAAGATGCGCGTGGCAAGTTTCCCCGCATTTTTTCGATAACCGTCACAACGAAAGATCACAATCAGGCGCTCACCGTGGATTCCCGAGACAAAGACCCAGTCCACCTCATCAACATGATTAAGAAAATCAGCAATGATTACGAGAACATCAGGGCTCCGCACCTTGCCAAGATGGGAATAAAACCGTCGTTTTGAATATTTCAACTCTGCCAGTCCGGCAAAAAAATATTTGAGTTCAGAACGCCTGAGATCGGAAAGCTCGATCTTTCTCACCAGATTTCTATTGGCCAGGGTAAAGAGATAACGAAACGAAATTCCATCAGAAAGACGGGATTGTTTCTCAAAGTTTCGGGTATCGACCTTGATTCCGTAAAAAAGAGCGGTTGCCGTGGCCACTGTGGGTTTGATGCCAGCCGCCCGCAGATACTCCACCAACATGGAAGAGGCCGCGCCGTAATCGGGACGGATATCAACAAACCCAGCCTGACACTCGCCAGAATAAGGATGATGATCGATCACGGCATCAAATTTGACCTTCTCAAAACAGGGAAGATGCGCCGGTTGCGAATCAACCAGTACCTTTTTACTGAAGGCATCGAGTTTGATATTGTTCCAGCGCTCCAGAGGGATCTTCAGCCGTTGCACCATGGCGATATTATTCAAACGCCGAATCTCATTGGGATGGGCAATAACAACTGTTTTCACCCGGTAGCGGAGCAACTGTTTAATCGCCATGGCACAGGCCAGGGCATCGGGATCGGCATTAATACAGATAAGGACATCATCCTCTTTTCCAAAAACATTCCAGAATCCCTGTAAACGTTCTTTTGCCGTTCGGTGACAGATACTCACAGCAGAAACAGAGGCACCATTTTTTTGTTTTATTGCCATTTAAATATATCCAGCCTCTGGAAACTGTGATTTTTCATGCAGGTTATAAATCATTCAATCCATCTACTATTATTAGAGAGCCGTCACAAAACAACCAATACCTACGCAAATCATGGCCGGAGTCCTGGTTTCACCTCGCCTATCTGGCCCAGTGTCACTCGCTCCAAGGACGGATAAAAAGCAACAGATACAATTAAAACTATAGCATATGGCCAAGCAGGAAAGCAAGCCCGGCACACACATCCAACCTCGCAACCCTATACGCCCAACCTTGTTGCTGTCACCCTTTTTCTTCCGCAAACAACGGAACAGAAGGGAAAAGTGAGGGGTCAGTATGAGGAATAAAGCGGGCGCCGGAAAAACGGATCATAAAATCCTGGTTCACATTTAGCTCGACATAGGTGATTTTCGAGACAATATTCAGACACTCCTGGCGGGCTGAGCGCGACAACAATACCTGCTCGGCCCCCTGGAGCGAACTGTTGCCAATGGCCCGATAGACAGACAGATCCAGATCCGGGAGCATCCCCAGGGTAATTGCCCGCTGCGGATTGATGTGATTGCCGAAGGCACCGGCCACACAGATCTCCGCCAGATCACCAAAGTCAAGCCCTACCTGACCTACCAGAGTGGCCAGGACCGCATACATGGCGGCCTTGGAGCGAATCATGGCATCCAGATCAATCTGCTCCAGCAGCACCTCGTCCTCCGCACCGGCCGCCGATGCCGTCACCACGACAAAGGCCCGCTGGCCATCGCGGACCACAAGCCGCTCCCGCATAAAGGCTGCACGTCCCGGATCGCTCTCCTGATCCGGATCCCTGAATTTCCCCCGGATATCAATGATCCTGGCCAGATAGAGCGAGGCCACCAGATCAATCAGGCCGGAGCCGCAGAGGCCAAGAGCCGGCGCCCCGCCAATGGTTCGCACCTCCAGGGCATAGGTGTTAGGATCAAGAGCAACAAAATCAATGGCGCCAGGCGCGGCCCGCATCCCCATCCGGGCCGCCCCGCCTTCAAGCGCCGGACCGGCAGCCCCGGCACAGGCAATCAGCCAGTCGCGATTGCCCAGCACCACCTCGGCATTGGTGCCGACGTCGATCAGCATTCGGGTCTGCTCAGTTGCCGCCAGACCCGAGGCCAGAATACCGGAGATCAGATCGCCGCCAAAATAACTGCCAGCGGAAGGCATAATCCACACCGGAGCGGCCTCGTGCAGAATCAGCCCAAGCTCCCAACTCTCCATGGGCTCAATGACATTGACCATGGGGATATAGGGTTCCCGACAGATATGAAAAGGATCAAGGCCCAAAAGAAGATGGGCCATGGTGGTATTGCCGGATACAGACAAGGCCCGGATATCGGAGGCCGCCACCCCGCTGCCGGAGGCAAGATCACCTATCAGACCATTGATACAGGTAACGATACTGTGCCGCAGGACGGCAAGGCCAGGATCGATGAAAGAGGGATCCACCACCTCGCGCACCTGTCTCCTGACGCTGGTGGCCTGATGGATACGGCTGAGGATATCGGCCCCATACTCGATCTGGCTGTTTTCGCGCCCGGCGGAAAAAAGAATCTGGCCCGTCAACAGATCCACCAAAGTCGCCTCCAAATGGGTGGTACCCAGATCAAGGGCCATGGCCGGGAGCTGACCTGGCCATTCAGGAAAAAAATCGGCCAGCACCCATCTATCCGGGAGATCGTTGACCAAAGCAACCCCGGAGAATCCCGCCTGACGAAAACGCCTGCACAGCGGTACAATTCGGGAAAAAGGGATCTCCAACGGCCGCGAATCGGGCAGGCTTCCCCTGAGGACATGGCGCAGACGATCAAGATCGGCCGTATTATCCTGGAGGCTGGGCTTACCCGCCGTCACCGGGACAGGAAGCACAAAGGAGGTCATTTTTCTTGTGGGCATAGTATTTTCCTTCTTTCTCTCATTGCTAAGCCGCCGTTTAAAAACAATTTCTGCATTTCAATGTTATTAACGGCATAAGGGGCCGTAAAGAAATAGATAAAATTGTAGTGGTTATTTCTTAACGGCCCCTAAAAACTCACAGGTCAATCCCTGCCTTCTTCTTGACGAGAACACTGGATGATGGTACCTACTATCAACAAAGAAGAGAGTATTATATAATAAAAAGGACACAAAAGTCATCAAAGGGATGGCTAAGTAAAAAGGTTCAAAGACAAGGCGCGCAAAGACTGAGGAATGAGGCGTACTTTTGGGTACACCGCAGTGACGAAGGATGCAGCGCAACGCAGTATTTGGGCTTTTTTACGACGTCATCAAAAATAGGATTTGATCTTGTTGTTATTAAACCGCTACATACTAACCCAGTTTACCAGAATCTTTGGCACCGTTGCCGCCGGCTTTGCCGCTATCTATATCCTTATCGATTTTTTTGAGAAGATAGACAAATTCATGGAGGCCGGCAAGCCGCTGAGCCTGGTCTTTAAATTTTTCCTCCTCAGCATCCCCTTTATCATTGATCAACTTGGCCCGGTGCTCATCCTGCTCTCAGGGGTTATTACCATAGGCCTGCTCAATCATCACCATGAATTGACCGCGCTCAAGGCCAGTGGCATTCCCCTCCGTGCCATTGTCAAACCGGCACTCACCGGAGGGTTGCTCTGCACCCTGCTTTTCCTCATCATGGCCCAATGGCTGCTGCCGGCAACCATTTCCAGCACCAATACGATCTGGTATGAAAACGTAAAAGGCATGGTGCCATTGGGAATTTTCCGCAACGGTCGCTACTACTACA
>CAITDH010000122.1 GCA_903891045.1 uncultured Desulfobulbaceae bacterium
ACGCCCATCACCGGAAATATTCAGCCCTTGCCTGCCAGCGTCCCTTTCCTCGAGGGAATCATGCATCTTCGGAATGCTGTCATTCCAATACTCAACCTGAAAAAACGGCTGGGACTTCGCGAAACCAAATATGATAAAGATGCGAAGATTGCGGTAGTCACGCTCGCAAATCAACCATTTGGACTTCTTTTTGATGATATCAGAGAGGTTCTGAGAGTAGAGGAATCGCTGATTATTCCTGTCCAGCCAGCCCTGCAATCTGCTGATTATATTATCTCCGACCTGATTACGCTGGACAAAGAACAACGTACCCTTGAAGTTCTTGATCTGAAAAAACTTTTTTCTGACAGCATCCTGCTTGTCAGTAAGGCCGGCGCAACCAAGCTCCAGGCTGAAGCCTCACGAATCCGAACCTATTCCCGATATGTAATCTTTGCAGCAAATGGCCATGAATATGGGATACCAGTAGAAAATTCCCGGGAAATAACCTTTCTTGCCGATATCGATACCGTATTCAAAAGTGGCTGCCTGGAAGGGGCCCTGCAATTACGGGGTCACACCATCCCGGTCATGCGCGCCGGATCCCTGCTCAATGACGGTACGGTTGCGGATGGCGCCAGTGAATTAAGCCGTATCCTGGTCATGTCCGCAGATTCCCTTATTTTCGGCATGATCATTGACGAAATCCTCGAGATCCTCACAGTGGTCAATGAAGAGATTCTCCCGATGCCTGCAAGAAGCGATCAATCCGTAGTCGGCATTTACGAGCCGGTCCCTAACCGGAATATCATGCTCCTTGATGTGGGAAACCTGATTGCCGCCCAAATGGAACTTCTTAAGTCTATGGCCCGAATCAACACCGATGCCGAGGAGGATGAAAAAGCTGCGGTGGTCAGGGCCAGGCATCTGATCACGGAAAATTGCTACCTGATATTTTCCATTGGCAAAAATTTCGCCATCGAGCTCAAGGATGTACAGGAAATTATAGAACGGAATACGCTCATGTCCATTCCAGCGGTAACGGGTTTTGATTCCACAGTTCTTAACTTGCGGGGACAGATTATTCCAGTAATCAACCTTCGCCAATTTTACGGTTACCCGCAACAGGAAAAAACTGAAGAGAACAACTTCAGGCTCATTATTTGTCGTGACGGGAAACAGGTTATTGGACTGCAAGTGGATAGTATCGTCACTATTTACAAGCAGGAACAGTACTACCCGACACCATCATTAAACCCTCAGTTGCAACCAAGACAAGATACCCTGGACCGTCTCATTGAATTTATTGGTGAGCAAAAAGTTACAGAACACGTTCTGGTTATCAACACCCACAATTTGATCAACAACCATCTGCGACAAAACATATCATCGCCAAATCAGAGTTTGCAATACGAAGAGACCAAGGTGAAAGAAGATTCATTTACTGAAATTGAAAAAAGGGGGTAAGGTATGGCTACTATTACATCAAACCAGGCAACAATCGAGGATTCCTGTTTTTCTCTGCTGACAGAACCCAGCTATCTTGTCAATGACGATATGGTCATCACCTGGGCCAACGAGGCCTTTCTCAGCGAGTTCAATCTCCAGGCAAACCAGATTGACGGGAAACACACCTGCGAGGAACTTTGTCCTTCACAGCTCTGCGGCACCAAAGACTGTCCAGTCAACAAGGCCAAGCGGATGAAGAAAATGGCCGAGGGAGAGGTGCTGTACACGCATAATGGCAAGGTGTCCTGGCACCATTCCAAAGCTACTCCGATGGCGGACAAGGGTGGGACCCTGGTCACCATGCGTGACATCACTGCGACTAAAGAACTCCAGGCCCGGTTACGGCAGATGGAAACCGATCTCAATGTCATTCCCACTCCCATCATGGAGATCGATGACAAGTTTACCATTACCTTCATGAACCCGGCAGGGGCTGCTGTGGCAGGTAAGAAACCGGACGAAGTGGTGGGAAAGAAGTGTTACGACCTCTTCAAGACTCCCCATTGCAAGACGGAAAAGTGCGCCTGTGCCAGGGCCATGAAAACCGACTCGGTGGTTACTGAACAGACCATTGCCCGACCGGCGGAAGGAGTGATCATTCCTATCAGGTACACCGGCGCCCCCATCAAGGACGCCAAGGGCAATATCAAAGGAGCCCTCGAATATATCCTCAATATCACCGAAGAGGCAAAACAGAAACAGGAGGCGGATGAGAAAATCAACAACCTCAATACCATCCCCACCCCGATTCTGGCCATTGACACCGATTTCAACATCACCTTCATGAATCCGGCAGGTGCAGCCGTAGTCAGCATGACCCCGGACGAGGTGGTGGGTAAGAAGTGTTACGACCTCTTCAAGACCCCCCATTGCAAGACGGAAAAGTGCGCCTGTGCCAGGGCCATGAAAACCGACTCGGTTATCACTGAACAAACCATTGCCAGGCCTGCAGAAGGAGTGATCATCCCCATCAGGTACACCGGATCTCCCATCAAGGATGCCAAAGGCAATATCAAAGGGGCGCTGGAATATGTCCTCAATATCACCGAAGAGGCAAAACAGAAACAGGAGGCGGATGAGAAGATCAACAACCTCAATACCATCCCCACCCCGATTCTGGCCATTGACACCGATTTCAACATCACCTTCATGAATCCGGCAGGTGCAGCCGTGGTCAGCATGACCCCGGACGAGGTGGTGGGCAAGAAGTGTTACGACCTCTTCAAGACCCCCCATTGCCGGACGGAAAAATGTGCCTGTGCCCGGGCCATGAAAACCGACTCGGTGGTCACCGAACAAACCATTGCTAGGCCTGCAGAAGGAGTGATCATCCCCATCAGGTACACCGGATCTCCCATCAAGGATGCCAAGGGCAATATCAAAGGCGCCCTTGAATATGTCCTCAATATCACCGAAGAAACAAAACAGAAACAGGCGTCGGACGAGAAGATCAACAACCTCAATGCCATCCCCACGCCCATCATGTCCATTGATACGGATTTCAACGTTACCTTCATGAACCCGGCAGGGGCAGGGGTTGTTGGACTTACCCCGGACGAGGCCATTGGTAAAAAATGCTATGATCTCTTCAAAACAGCCCATTGCCGGACGGAAAAATGTGCCGTCGGACGGGCCATGCGCGAAGACAGAGTCGTCAGCGATGAGACCATTGCCCGGCCACAGGATGGGATGATTATCCCCATCAAGTACACCGGGGCCCCCATCAAGGATGCCAAGGGCAATATCAAAGGGGCGCTGGAGTTTGTCCTCGATATCACGGCCGAGGTAAAACAGCGGCAGGAGGCCAACGAGAAGATTGAAAATCTCAATGTCATCCCCAACCCCATTCATGCCGTGGACCTGAACCACACCGTGACCTATATCAACCCTGCCGGGGCGGCTATGGCCGGGCTGACCGTGGAAGAGGCCCTGGGCAAAAAGTGCTGGGATCTCTTCGGCACCGACCGCTGCAAAACCGAAAGCTGTGGAATCCAGCGGGCCATTCGTGAGAACACAACGATCTCGGAACAGACCATTGCCCACATTAAGGGCAAGGCTATCCCGGTCAAGGTCACCAGTGTTTCTATTAAAGATGCCAAGGGCAACATCAAAGGTGGCCTGGAGTACATGGTTGATGTAACCTCGGAAGCAGCAGTGGGACGGTTGATCAATGATGCCTCATCCGAGGTGGAATCTCTGGTCTCCGACTCTCTGCTGAAAATGAACGAG
>CAITDH010000123.1 GCA_903891045.1 uncultured Desulfobulbaceae bacterium
TCCATCATCTGCGCAGCCGCATTGAGGATCCCCGGAACACGATTCTCATTACCGGCTGGCAGGCCCCCAATACCCTGGGCCGCCGGATTGTCGAGAAAGAGCGGATCGTGCGCATCTTCGGCGAGGAATTTCAGATGAGGGCCCAGGTTGAAGTCGAGACCGGCTTCAGCGGCCACGCCGACCATGACGGGCTCATGGATTTTGTGCGGGTGATGGAAAAAAGGCCGGTGCAGACCTTCATCGTCCATGGCGAAGAGGAGGCAGCGCAGACCCTGGCCCATGATCTGCAGACCGAACTGGGCCTGGAAAACGTGGTCATTCCTGAATCGTTGCAGTCGTTTATCGTCTGATTGC
Source organism: uncultured Desulfobulbaceae bacterium (assembly GCA_903891045.1). Taxonomy (GTDB): domain Bacteria; phylum Desulfobacterota; class Desulfobulbia; order Desulfobulbales; family Desulfocapsaceae; genus UBA2270. The sequence continues at coordinate 355 of CAITDH010000123.1, forward strand.
CTAAGTTGAATTGAGATATGAACCTGGAGTTTAGAGTTTCATAGTGTTCCCCATCATTACGACGGGGGCGGGAAACTTTCCGCGATATTGCTCTCTGACATAGGATTTATCCGACATTCCATATCAAATTGCTGATATGGTGGCGGTTCATCCTCAATTGGTGGCTGGAATTTACGGTACTTCGGGTTCCACCACTCTCTTATCCGAACATTGCCTAAAATATTCTGTAACCCCAACCGAACTCGTCCGGCGGTGATCTGGGTTTTCTTGCGCCATGGAGTTAAACCCATCAGATTTCCTACCTGATCACCACAATAGGTTGCCAGCAGTTGTGGTAAAGCATAGGCGATCGATAGAATCTGGGTCCAGCGATGCAAAACCTGTCGTGACTGTTGCCAGGCATCTTTCCAACCCCATCGATTCTTCATCTGGTTGAAGAGATCCTCGATTGACCATCTGCGGCCATAATAGATAAAAATCTGTTGCGGCAACAAGTCGCTGAGCGTGGAAATGATCAGTCGTTGTTTACTCAAGACGCCGTTTTCGTCTTCAAATTGCATCCAGATGGCTCGAATTTTTCGTCCTTTCATGAATCTGGCCAGACAAACAGCGCTGCGATAACGCACCCATTGCCACTTCCCGTACAGAAAGACCCATTCGCGCATTTCCGGCAATGCGTTGACCACCTCGGCATCATACTGGTCGCCATATGTTCGTGGTTTACCCCTGCGTCCGGTAAAGACGGGAATACCAAACAGGGCGGTATCTCTTCTCACCTGGCCGATTGCATGGAAGCCAAGTTGCAGCACATATTGAAGATACGGCCATTTCATAAACCAGCTGTCCACCAGGGTAATGACGTATTTCCCGGCAAAGACAGGGGCAATGACACGGAGTAAAACTTTTGCGGCGTCAAGCTTGCCGCTGTTGCCTGTTGTCCGCATGAGCCTGGACAGTAAGGGAATGGCAGCATGCTTCATGCCAGAGCTGATTGACAGGGCCATGCTCACCCAGCATTGCCCAAGGGCATATTGGGGCCTGTTGCTTTTATTCCCATGCTGGTGATGAATGCCGCAGTCAGGCGCTTTCCTTGAGCTCCGGTAGATAAAGGTGTCATCCAAAATGATGAACCATATCTGTTGCGGGAAAAAGGCTACCACCAACCGGGCCATCTGGACGCCCAACGCCACCCATGACCATTTTCCCTGCTGGAGCCATTTGTAATATGCGCTCCAGCTGCGTACAGGATTTATGGCCAGCCAGGCCTCGGTTACAAACCCTGCCTGGGTTATCATGGCTCCGACGAGCAGCTCAATAAACGTCGGAACGCATCGAATTGGTAGTGCCCGCACCAGGAATGTGATACATTCAAACAGGGTGCTGGGGATATTGCAGTATCCCTTGTTATCCATAACGGCCTCCAGAAGATGAAATGAGAATTTTTCTTCTAGAGGCCGTTTTCTCAGCCAAATTGACGACAGCTTACGCTTTTTACTTGGGTCAAGTTGGCTGAGAAAACGGCGCGATTTTGACCGCTATGTCAATCGTTTTTTAACAAATTTTTTGTTTTTTTTATGTGTGGTCTCAGTCGTGATATTGGCTGAAACTCCAAACTCCAGGGTTAAACCTAAAAACGGCAGTCGGAACAAGTGATTTTGCAATAACTTCTTGCATGGCCAGATTTTTTCCCTCACCCCCGCCCTCTCCCAAAAGGAGAGGGGGCTTTCTTTCTCCCTTCTCCCTGAGGGAGA
>CAITDH010000124.1 GCA_903891045.1 uncultured Desulfobulbaceae bacterium
CTTGTAGGAGTACTCAAACTGCTCGCCGGTAACAGGCTGGATAAACTCAAGTTCCGTCTTCATCATTTTACTCCTGATGGTCTAATAAAAAGGCTCTGTTCCCGTTAAGTGTTGAAAAATAAGCAATGGTTCTTATCTTTTTGATATATCACAAGAAGGAGGGAACCATGGAGAACGAGTCCTTTTCTAAATTGTTAGTTCAAATCACCGAGATGGATCATCGGCAACGACACTGCTTGCTGGAGGCTCTTACCCATCTTCCGGATGACTCTCAGGTTATCGAGTGCGTCGAATCCAAATTCGATACAGATGGCAACTGTCCTTTTTGCAACCATAATCAGTGCCATAGACATGGATTCGCCAATGGCCTGCAGCGTTACCGGTGTATGTCCTGCCTGAGAACATTCAACGCTCTAACGGGTACTCCACTCGCCCGGCTCCGCCACAAAGAGAAATGGTTGAGTTATCTCAAGGCGATCGGAGAGTCGCTGACTATCAGGAAAGCTGCCGCCGTAGTTGGGCTCAACCGTAAAACATCTTTTCGCTGGCGGCATCGTTTTTTGGCCTGGATAGCTTACGACCGTCCAACTTCACTCCACGGAATTACAGAGGCAGATGAAACATATCTGCTTGAGTCTGATAAAGGGTCGCACCACCTTGATCGAACGGCGCGAAAGCGTGGGGGGAGCGCCTCCCAACGTGGTCTTTCGCGAGAGCAAGTGTGCATTCTCGTCGCACGGGACCGGGCTGGGAGTACAGTAGATTTTGTCACTGGCAAGGGACCAGTAAACGCCTCCAGCCTCAGAAACTGTTTAAAACCTGTTCTCGATACAGATGCTCTTCTTGTTACTGATGGCCATTCTGCCTATAAGACCTTTTGCCAGACAGAGAAAATCTTTCATGAGATCATAAATCTCAGTAAAGGGGAGAGGGTGAGGCGACCCTTTCACCTCAAAAATGTCAATGCGTATCACCGCAGGTTTAAATCCTGGCTCCAGCGCTTTCATGGTGTAGCCACAAAGTATCTGTCGAATTATCTGGGGTGGCGGCGTTCTCTTGAGCAACACCCCCAAATTTCACCAGAGTCTTTGCTCGCCATTTCTCTGGGGCAGTTTCAACACTTAAAGGGAACATAGCCAAAGAATATGAGAGGGCTTGTTGCCAGTTGTTGTCGGGTTTCAACCTGATAGCTACCTGTGAGAATCGACGGTGTCAGTCATGCATACGGATGTCAGCACAGGATCCTGATGGATGGTCACATCGGCGCCTGGGAAATTCTCTCTGATTAATCTTTCCACGTTTTTGCCAATGGTATGGGCCTGGGCGAGCGGCAGGGTGGCATTCAGGTCCAGGTGGAGCTGGATAATGGCGATTTGTCCTGATTGCCGGGTGCGCAGGTCGTGCATGCCGAGTACATGCTGATGGCCAAGGACTATCTGTTGGATGGTCTCCCGTTGTTCCCGTGGTAACTGTTGATCCATTAACAACTGAACGGCTTCGCTGCCGATCTGCCAGGCACTACGAAAGATAATCAGGGCGATAATCATCGAGAAAATGGGATCCATGATCTGGCCCCAACTGAAACGGGTCAGCAGGAGGGCAACAATGGTGCAGACATTGGTCAGAAGATCGGTGGCATAATGGAGCGAATCGGCCTTGATTGCGGTTGATTTTGTCTGCTGGATCACATACTTCTGGAAGGCAATGAGGATCAAGGTGGCAAGGATCGAAAAAAACATGATGCCAATCCCCAGCCCCAGTGACTGAATGGGGACGGGGGTTTTGAGTCGTTCGATGCCATGCATGAAAAGGATCAGGGCGGAGCCGGTGATAAAGCTGGCCTGGCCCAGTCCGGCCAGGGCTTCGGCCTTGCCATGGCCAAAACTGTGGTCGTCATCTGCCGGGTTCAAGGAATAACGAATTGCCATCAGATTTATGAACGAGGCCATGACATCCATGAGAGAGTCAATCAGCGAGGCCAGGATGCTCAGCGATCCGGTAGCCAACCAGGCGGCGAATTTGACCCCGACCAGGAGCAGGGCGGTGGCAACGGAGGCATAGGTCGCACCTTTCAGGAGGCGGACGGTTTTATCGGAATGTGTTGTATTCATATGAGTTCTTTAGGTGATGATTTAGGTGATAATGTTTTCAACAATGGCCCTGGCCGCATCCGGGCCTAAGCTTCCGGCTGCATAGCTGTGGAGGCGTTGGGCGCGGCCCTGGCACTCTTCGCATTCATTGAGCAGCGGGGTGAGAAGGGACCAGGACTGCTCAATCCCGTCTTGCCGCCAGAAGAGCATGTGATCGCCCTGAATGCAGTCAAGCAGCACCTTCTCATAGGGCTCAGGTGACGGCCCGGTGTAAACGTCATCATATCTGAAATCCATGGTCATGGATCGCATACACATCCTGGCCCCAGGGTTCTTGGTCTGAAAGGTCAGGCTGATAGACTCTTTGGGGTAAATCCCCAATACCAGACGGTTGGCAACGACCCTGGCGCCCAGGATATCCCGGAACAGGGAATGGGGCACATCCTTGAACTGGATCACGATCTGCGTCTCCTTGCGGGCCATTCTTTTGCCGGAGATGAGGTAGAAGGGCACTCCCTGCCAGCGCCAGTTTTCCACGTACACAGGCAGCATGGCAAAGGTCGGAATCAGGGAGTCGGCGGCAACCCCCGGTTCCTGGCGGTAGCCCAGAACGTGCTGCCCATCGATGATCCCTGGCCCATATTGTCCCAGGATAATGGCCTCCTGATTGTTGGCTCTATGGTCATGCAGGGGCAGAATGGATCGCAAGAGCTTGATCTTTTCATCCCGCACCCGTTCCGCCTCAAAGTGCGATGGCGGTTCCATGGCGATGAGTGACAGGAGCTGGAGCATATGATTCTGGAACATGTCGCGGATGACCCCGGATTGCTCGTAATAGCCGGCTCGATGCTCTACCCCCAGTTTTTCCGCCGCAATGATGCTTACAGATTCCACATAGCCACGGTTCCAGATGGGTTCAAAGATGGCATTGGCAAAACGGAAGGTCAGGATATTCTGCACCGTCTCCTTGGCCAGGTAGTGGTCGATGCGGAAGATCTGCCTTTCCTGAAAATGTTGATGCAGGGTCTGGTCCAGGGCCAGTGCGGAGTCCAGGTCGCGGCCAAAAGGTTTTTCGATTACGATCCGGCTCCAGCCCCTGCCTTTTTCAAACTGGCTGGCCATTCCTGCCTCGCCGATCATGGTGGCAACAACAGGGTAGAGCGAGGGCGGCAGGGCCAGATCAAAGAGCCGGTTGCCCCTGGTATTTCTCTGTTGGTCAAGGGTGTCAAGCAGGCTGGCCAATTCCAGAAAATCCTGGCGTGAGTCGTAGCTGAGGGGGAAATAAAAAATTCTGGCCGCGAACTCCTGCCAGCGGGCCATGTCTATTATTTCATCGCCGGCACAGGCTACCTGCAGGAAGGCGCGGAAGGTGTCATGGTTGTAGCCGGTGCGGGCGCAGCCAATGATGGATACCGGGTCGTGCAGGGTGGCGCTTAAAAACATCCGGTACAGGGCAGGGATCAGCTTTCTGGCAGTCAGGTCGCCGGAGGCCCCGAAGATGACGATGGCGCAGGGGTCTAGTTCGCCCACGGTCAGGCAGTCACAGATGTTATCCCGGTCACAGATCTTGCCCTGGATGATGATTGATGCCATCTCATTGTCTCTTGCCGACATCTTCAACCTCAGGGTTTTTGGACGGCATGGCCGCCAAATTCACGGCGTAGCGCCGCCAGGACCCTGTTTTCAAAGGTGTTTTCCTGGCGTGACTGAAAACGCTGGAACAAGGCCATGGTGATGACAGGCACTGCCACCCCGCTGTTAATGGCCTCCTCCACGGTCCACCGTCCTTCACCGGAGTCATCTACATGGCCGGTGATGGCTTCCAGTCGTGGATCTTGTGCAAAGGCGTCTTCCAGCAGCTCAAGGAGCCAGGAGCGGATGACGCTGCCTTGGTTCCAGAGATGGGAGATTTGGCCATAATCAAGGTTCTGGCCATAGGGCGAGGCCTCGAGTAAAGCAAACCCCTCGCCGTAGGCCTGCATCATTCCGTATTCAATGCCGTTGTGAATCATCTTCACAAAATGGCCGGCGCCGGTGGGGCCGCAGTACAGATAGCCATCCTTGGGCGCCAGGGTCTGAAGGAGGGGCTCCAGATGGTGAAAAATCTGTTCCTCGCCGCCGATCATGGTGCAGTAGCCGACCTTGAGTCCCCGGATGCCGCCGCTCACCCCGGCGTCGAGGTAGTGAATACCGCTTCCTTTCAGCTCTTCCACCCGGCGGATATCGTCTTTATATCGACTGTTGCCGCCTTCGACGATAATGTCTCCTGGTGACAGGAGTCCGCGCAGCTGCTCCAGATGGTCATCGACAGGTTTCCCGGCTGGCAGCATCAGCCAGACCACCTTGGGCGCGGGGAGATTTTCCACCAGTTCCTTCAGGGAAAAAGCGCCCTCTGCCCCTTCTTTGACCAGCTCTTCAGTCTTATCAGGAGTGCGGTTATAGGCCACTATCTGATGGCCGCCCTGGATCAGCCGGCGCGCCATGTTCATGCCCATCCGCCCCAGACCGATCATGCCTATCTTCATGGTGTCGTCCTCTTGACTTGTTGAATCATATCCGTTCTTGTGGCTTCCGGCCATTCCTGATTTTTTGTCTCAACCCTATAGCAGAATCGGTCCCAGCAAAATTCTTTCCCGCTGACAGGGCAGCGCAGGGTAACCTTTTTGTCATCAAGGCCTGCCACTGTCCAGTCACCATGACGTGGACCATGGGAGATATGGATCTTCTCACCAACAGTAAAAGGATAGGGGGTAAAGACGGTAACACTTGTCTGCATGGCATCTCTCCTGGCAAGAATCATCTGTGGGTAAAATCCAGTTTGATTATGGCATACCCGAACGGGGAAATAAAGTCCAAATGAAAGAGATGGTTGCGGCGGGTTGACTGTTGGTTGAATCGTGGTATTCTTGGCATTCAGGAGTCATTATGCCGATGCTTCAGAAGTTATCTGTTAAGGGGTGTTATTGAATGTATTCGATTATTCTTGTCTATTCAGCGCTCGGCGCTATGGCTGGTATCCTGGCCGGAATGCTAGGTGTCGGCGGGGGGCTGGTCATTGTTCCCATGTTGGTTTTTGCCTTTGGCTGGCAGCATTTTCCAGATCCTGTGATCATGCATCTGGCCCTTGGAACCTCCATGGCCAGTATTGTTTTTACCTCGGTGTCCAGTTTCTGGGCCCATCATCAGCGTGGGGCTGTGGAGTGGGTTGTGGTTCGCCGCATAGTGCCGGGGATTTTGGTGGGCACCTTTCTTGGTTCCTGTCTGGCCGCCCGGATGTCAACAGGATTTCTGAAAGGATTATTTGTGGTCTTTCTTTATTATGTCGGTGTTCAGATGTTGCTGAACCGTAAACCGAAATCCACTCACCATATTCCAGGATCGTCTGGGATGTTCGGGGTAGGCAGCGTGATTGGGGCTTTTTCCAGCTTGGTTGGCATTGGTGGTGGAACCCTGTCTGTGCCTTTTATGATCTGGTGCAATTTTTCTGTGCATACGGCCATCGGCACCTCTGCAGCCATCGGTTTCCCCATCGCTATCGCCGGGACCCTTGGGTATATCTATAATGGATTGCATTCACCTGGCCTTCCTGGATATTCATTGGGATTTGTTTATCTTCCCGCCTTGACTGGTCTGGTCTGCGCCAGTGTCGTGACCGCGCCCCTGGGGGTGCGTCTGGCTCACAGCTTGCCGGTTGAGCAGTTAAAGCGTGTCTTTGCCATTGTGTTGTTTGTTGTGGCGACCCGGATGGTGTATGGTTTGTTATAAAAGGAAAATCAGTTATGCCGGAATGATTGTGACAGGCAGAGAAGAGAACTCATGCCTGTTCTTTCATTTTTTTAATTTTCCTTCCCCTTGAAACGAGTAGTTCTGGATGGTACTATCCTTTTGTTGCTTTTTAAAAATATTGACTGGTTACAAGAGAGGATGTCATTTTTCTCAATAAATGCATGTGAGTAAAGGAAAGCTGGATGCAGTCTCGAAAAATTATAGTGATTGACGATGAGGTGATGATGGCAGACGTGAGCAGGAGTATTCTTACTCATGTCGGTCACCAGGTTGTTTGCGCCTATAGTGGGGAACAAGCGGTGGAGTTGGCCATGGCTTCGCGTTTTGATCTGGCTATTATTGATGCCATGTTGCCGGGAATGAACGGTATTGAGACCTTTGAGGCCCTCAGTTTGACTTGCCCTCATCTGAAAGGGATTCTGGTGAGCGGAGACCTGACGGAGGCCATGGCCCTTGAGGCCATGGATAAAGGATTCAGTAGGGTGTTTGCCAAGCCGGTACTGTCAGGGGATTTGCTGCGGGCTGTGCAGGGGGGCCCTTGCTGAGTCTGATCTGCGAGAGGAAAATATCTGTTTAAAGAGCCAGGTCTTGAAGATGCGGACCCTGTTTGAGCGCTATATGGCCCCGGAAGTGGCGGCAATCCTGTTGAACCGCCAGGATGCCATGTCTGATGTCGTCGGCGAGGTCCAGGAGATCACCGTTTTGTTTGCTGATATCCGTAATTTTACATTTCTGGTGCAACATTTACACTTACAGGATTCGCAGAGGTTTTTAACGGAGTTTTTTGATCTTGTGGCCGATGTTATCTCGTTAAGACAGGGCACTCTTGATAAATTTATCGGTGATGCCGCCCTGGCAATCTTTGGTGCACCAGTGGCGCAGGATTCACCTAATTGGTCTGCCGTGCTTGCTGCCATGGAAATCCAGAAGGGATTTGAGGCATTGCGTATCAGGTGGGCCTTGAAGTCAGAACTTTTTATGCAGATAGGTTTGGGGATAGGGATAAGCCGTGGGGATATGTATCTGGGGGATGTGGGTTCCGGGCGTCGTCTTGATTATACGGTGGTTGGCGCTGATGTCAATATCGCGCAACGTCTTGCCTCGGACACGGTGGCTGGCCAGATTCTTATTACTGAGTCAGTTTATAGTGATGTGGCGGACGTAGTTGCGGTTCAGGAACAAAAGACCAAGTTGCTTCGAGGTTTGGAAAAAACGATCCGGATCTATTCAATTATTCCATTGGTGGCTTGAGATCGACGATTATTGCCTGAAGGCCTGTCCCTTGCCACCGATACCTTTTATGTGTGTTTTGTACACTGTATCAGATGCTGCGTGTTTCCCATCATGACCTGATCTCCATGGGTCAGCTTTCTGCCCCGTCTTGTTTCCACAACTCCATTTACCCATACTTCACCATTTTGTATCTGAATCTTTGCCTCTAATCCATCTTGAACCAGATTGGCCAGTTTCAGGAATTGTCCGAGACGGATAGGCTCTTCGGTGATGGTGATGATATTTGGTGTTGAGGACATGATGGGCGGGAGTTCTCTTTAAATTGATGAGTAGTTGTTGAGGAATGAACAGTGTTTTTCTGGATTATTCTCTTCAATGAAAAAATATTGATTTTATTGTGTCTTTTAATTTCAGGAAAGGAGAGATAGTGTTAAAAGATAAATTCATTGTATAGTATTTGTTTGGTAAATCAAGATATTCTGGATAGGGTGATGGAATATCATGAATGATGAACACTGTCTCTATTTGTTTGCAAGGGCTGCGGATATCAAGCTGTCGTGACAGAATGATCTTGTTAGCTAAACGGGTGAGACCAGGGAACAAGATGGAAAATCAAAAAATATCAACAATTTTCTCTGGCCGTTTCGGATGGGGAAAAGCGTTTTTATGGTTGGTGTTTTCAGTGTGAGGTGAGAGTAATGGAATTGAAAGATCCTGCCTTGTTCAGGCAGGAATGTTATATCGATGGCGCCTGGGTTACGGCGAAAGAGTCATTCGAGGTCCTTGATCCTGCAGATGGTAAAGTTGTTGGGTGGGTGCCGTCCCTTGGGCAGGAGGCGACCAGACAGACTGTTGCCGCCGCCAGTGCGGCCTATCCTGGCTGGAAGGCCTTGACCGCCAAAGAACGTTCCGTGATTTTGAAACGCTGGCATGCCCTGATCGTTGAGCATAAGGACGATCTGGCCATGATCATGACCCGCGAACAAGGGAAGCCGCTGGCCGAGGCCACAGGAGAGGTTTTGTACGGCGCATCCTATATCGAGTGGTTTGCCGAAGAGGCCAAGCGGGTGTATGGCGACACCATTCCCACGACCCAGAAGGGTAAGCGGATGATAGTCCTCAAGGAGCCGGTGGGGGTCTGCGCCGCCATCACCCCCTGGAATTTTCCCTCCGCCATGATCAGCCGCAAGGCCGCGCCAGCCCTGGCCGCAGGCTGTCCGGTGATTGTCAAGCCGGCGGCCCAAACGCCTCTGTCTGCCCTGGCCTTGGCCGAACTTGCTGACCGCGCCGGCTTTCCCCGTGGTGTGTTTAACGTCATTACCGGTCCTGCCGCAGAAATTGGGGGTGAGCTTACCCGCAATCCTCTGGTGCGCAAGCTGAGTTTTACTGGCTCCACGCCTGTAGGAAAACTGCTTATGGCCGCCTGTGCCGGCACAGTGAAAAAGATCTCCCTGGAGCTTGGCGGACACGCCCCTTTTATCGTTTTTGATGATGCGGATGTCGATCAGGCGGTAGCCGGGGCCCTGGCCTCCAAGTATCGGAATTCAGGACAGACCTGTGTCTGCGCCAACCGTTTTCTGGTACAGGAAGGAGTTTATGAGGCCTTTGCCGCCAAGTTTGCAGCCGCAGTCCGTTCCGAGTTCCGGGTGGGGCCAGGGGTGGAAAGGGGAAATAATCAGGGGCCGCTAATTGATTTGAACGCGGTGATCAAGGTAGAAGAGCAGATTCAGGATGCCCTGCAGAAAGGGGCCCGGCTGGTAGTTGGTGGCAAGCGGATTGGGGAAAAAGGTTTTTTCTTTGAACCAACAGTGCTTGTTGATGTAACCAGCGA
>CAITDH010000125.1 GCA_903891045.1 uncultured Desulfobulbaceae bacterium
CAGCCTTCAGCCTTCAGCCTTCAGCCTTCAGCCTTCAGCCTTCAGCCTTCAGCCTAAACACCTTTTCGTCAACAGATTCGTGGCAGGGGGGAGCCGTGCAGGGGCGTTATCACCCTCGTTCCCCCAATAGTTGTTTTGAGTACGACCCGGCCAGCACCACCGGATGTAGCCGTGCCGATAATGGCGGCCTCTGCACCCTCCGGGCAGGCCTGCATAAGGGCCAGGGCCTGATCAGCGACTTCAGGGGCGACCAGGGTCAGACATTTTCCTTCATTGGCCAGATAGAGCGGGTCAAGTCCCAGGATCTCGCAGGCGGCCCGTACTTCCGCTCGCACCGGGATGCACCTTTCCTCGATTTCAATCATCAGCTTGGAGCTTCCGGCAATCTCACAGAGGGAGGTGGCGACCCCGCCCCGGGTCGGGTCGCGCAGGGTGTGGATGCTGCCTTCCGGCAGACCGGCAAGCAGTTTCTGGATCATCGCGTGCAGGGCCATGGAGTCGCTGCGCAGATCTCCGGCCAGGGCAATACCGGCCCGGCGGGTCATGATGGTGATGCCATGGTCACCCATGGAGCCGGAAAGGATGATCTTGTCTCCCGCTTGAGCCCTGGTGGCGGAGATCTCCACCCCGTCGGCCACGAGACCGATCCCGGAGGTGTTGATGAAGATCTTGTCGGCCTTGCCGCGAGGCACTACCTTGGTGTCGCCGGTGACAATGGGGACGCCGCTGGCAAGCGAGGCCTCTTTGATCGAGATGATGATCCGTTCCAGGTCAGCGAGCGGCAACCCTTCTTCCAGGATCAGTCCCAAACTCAGACAGAGCGGTCTGGCGCCGCGCATGGCCAGGTCGTTGATGGTGCCATGGACGGCGAGGGTGCCGATATCGCCACCGGGAAAGAAGATGGGATCGACTACATAACTGTCGGTGGTGAAGGCGAGCCGCCCTGGCTGGTTTTCCATGACAGCGCTGTCTTCCAGGGCTGCCAGGACCTTGTTGCCCAGGTGTTTCAAGAAAAGAGTGCTGATCAGCTCCTGGCTGGCCAGGCCGCCGCTGCCGTGGTCAAGGAGGATAGTGGCTTCTGCTGTTTTTTGTGGCATATTGGGGGTCATTTTCTGTGTTATGACAAAGTTTATTGTAGAGACAGAAGGCTGAAGTTCTGTCCTGCAACCTTCAGCCTTCTGTCTTCAGCCTAAATTTAATTTCCATAGGTAAACCAGGCGCTGCAGGTCCCTTCGCTTGAGACCATACATGGGCCGATTGGGCTTGCCGGGGTGCAGCGCTTGCCAAAAAGCGGGCAGGTGGGCGGTGTGGTGATTCCTTTGAGAATCTGTCCGCACAGGCAGCCTGGTGGCTCCTTTGATTCCGGTACGGTAATTGATAAACGGGACTGGGCGTCAAACCTGCCATATTCTTTTCTGATGGCAAGGCCACTGCCGGTGATTGTGCCTAAGCCCCGCCATTCCATGTCCACCGGCTCAAAGATGGTTTCCACCATTGCCCTGGCCCGCGGGTTGCCTTCCCAGGTGACGGCCCGGGTGTAGGCGTTTTCCACTTCCGCCCGCCCTTCACTGATCTGTCGGGCCATGAGGATCAGGGCCTGAAGGATATCGGTAGGTTCAAAACCGCCGACCACGCAGGCCAGGTGGTTCTGTTCCGCCAGTGGTTGGTACGCTGCCGCGCCGATGATACTGCTCACATGTCCGGGGCAGAGCAGGCCGTCAATCCCCAGGGCCGGATCGCCGAGCAGGGCGATGAGCGGCGGGATCATGGTCTTGTGGGTGGAGAAGACCATGAAATTGTCAATATTCTGCTGCCTGGCGGCGAGGATGGTGGCACCAATACCGGGAGTGGTGGTCTCAAACCCGATGCCGGGAAAGATCACTTGCTCCGCCGAATTTTGGCGCGCCAATTCCAGGCCGTCCATGGGTGAATAGACCACATCAATTTTCGCGCCCCGCGCCCTGGCATGGGCAAGCGTGGTTCCCTTGCTGCCGGGCACACGGAACAGATCGCCAAAGACGGCAAGGCGGATTCTCGGCAGCTCGGCCATCTGCAGAAAGGCGTCGATATGGGATGCCGAGGTGACGCAGACCGGGCAGCCGGGGCCGGAGATGAGTTCAACCTCCGGCGGCAGCAGACCGCGCAGGCCGCTGCGAAAGATGGCCATGGTGTGGGTGCCGCACACCTCCATGACCCGAAACGGCTTAGTGGTGGCCGCAGTCAGCTCGTGCAGCAGTTGCGTCGTCAGCTCAGGATCCCGGAATTCGTCAACATATTTCATGAATTATTGGTAGTTGTTTAGACTTCATCTGGAATGATTGGTTATGCGGCATGGCCAGATAACGCTTGATCTGCCAATTGGGCGCAATGGTACTTTCCGTAGATCGTGGCGCGCTTTCTCATCACACGCAAACCGAGCACAGCGGCAGCTTTGGAAATGCCCGTGTCCATCAATAACCGCTCCATAGGGGTGCGCCATCGTAAGTATGAAGGCTGACTTGATGTTGGCCAGCATCTCTATATTCCGTGCGCACTATTTCTACGAAAGGGAAAGCCTTCGCCAATTCATCGAGAGATGCCCAATGTTCAAGCAGTATGTCTTCAGCGACGTTTACAAATGACCACAGTACGTTAGAGTTTTGTTTTTCCCAGCCGACAACAAACAGCTCCATGACTGCGGCGTTTACGCATAGCAGCCGCGGCCAGGAGCCGCTACCACTTGGCATACAGCTAACAGACCAAAACGAGTACTCGGTGCGTCTTGGCGCGGGTACACAGCCCCAAACATATTGTTTGAATAGCGCCAATGCTCTTAGCGACAAGGGATGCTTTTCAAAACGAGCGAAATGTTTTGAAAAGCGAATTTGTTGCGTCTCAGGTAGTACGATTTTCGGGCTGCTATCCTCAGTATCGGTTAAGCAAGAAGGGGCACAAAGCCAAGCTTCTTGTTCTCTTGCGGACATAACTATATCAAAATCCGTATCGCCCACGATGTTGGTTACATGCACCGCGTTCGTGATCTTGAGTCCAATAGATTCGGCTCTAAAAATTAAGGCTTTCTCTGTGTCGTCAAGTTTATGCTTGGGTACTGGGATAAAGGAAAACCCAACAATGTCATCGTGAACACGACGATGCTGGGAAAACCGTCTCACAACATCGACTGCCTGCCCGACATAAAAAAGTCCGGATTGGAAAGCAAGGAAATATATGCCACAGCGCTTCTTTGATGCTCCAAATAGGTGAGCAATTGATAATAACGACGAAACCGGAGCCATAGCCGGAAATCCCATTGCGGCTACAGGTTCGTGGGACAGGTTAATTTCCATAGTGTTGAGCCATATAACAAGTTCTTATATAAAAAGATGGCATTATTTCGTACAACTTCTTTGGTCAGAATTGTCAGATAGGCTCTGAGTTATCACAGATTATAGTTTTGTTCCATCTGCCAGGGAAAGTCCATCGGCCATTTCCCGCATCAGTTTCAGGTTGATCTCCGCCTCGCCGGGGTCAAGGGTGTGGATGGCGAAGCCGGCGTGGATGATGAGATAGTCGCCAACCTGCGGCCAGCGGTCAACGATATCGAGACGGGTCTCCCGGCGGATGCCGTCGGCGTCCACCACGGCGATCTGTTCTGTGAGAAAATCATCGGCGTCACCTCTGATTTCAATGACCTGCATGGGTATTGCCAGACACATACCGTAATCCTCCTATAACTGCCTGACCCAGAGAGATTCCCCCGTCGTTCACCGGGACTTCCTGACCGGTGAAGACCTGAAAACCGTCCTGTTCCAGGGCCTGAAAAAGACCTTCCATGATAATTCTGTTCTGCAGGCAGCCACCGGAGAGCACGGCGGTACGGATTCCGCTGGTGGCTGCAATTTTTCTGATTGTGACCACAAAGCTGTCGATCAGCCATGTGTGAAACCTCATGGCCAACTCAGGAATGGATTTCCCGGTTTGCAGGTCATGGAGCATTCTCCGGATGAATGGGCTGCTGTCGATGATGAAGAGTCCGTTTTCTGCCACTGGTTCCTCTGGCCTTTGTTTGTGTTCGTCCGTCCTCTGCCATTGCTGGGCGATGGCCTCCACTTCCATGGCGGCCTGGCCCTCAAAATCGGAGTCCAGGCGGATGCCGAGCAGGGCGGCTATCGCGTCAAACAAACGCCCGCAACTTGAGGTGAGCGGGCTGTTGAACCCGGTCCGCATCATGGCGAGAATAGCGCTCCTTTTTTCTTCGGCGATCCCCAGAAGCGCGGCTGGCAGGCGGGATGGCTGCAGCCCGGCTTCGCCAAAGGTGTGATACAGGGCTGCAAGCCCCATGCGCCATGGTTGCTCGGCAGCGGCATCTCCACCCGGCAGGGGTAGGGGTGCCAGGCAGCCGCGCCGAGTAAAATCGGTGCGTGTCACCTCCAGGATCTCTCCGCCCCAGATGGTGCCATCGGGGCCCAGACCGGTGCCGTCAAGGATAATGGCCAGGACCTTATCCTGCAGGCCATGTTCGGCCATCACCGCTACGGCATGGGCATGGTGATGCTGGACCAGGAGCCGCGGTAAACCCAGCTCCCGTTCCAGTTCCTGCCCATGTCGGCTGCTCAGATAATCAGGGTGGAGGTCGCAGACGATAAGTTGTGGCCGGGTCTCCAGAAGCTCCTGGAAATGATAGATGCTTTCTTTGAAAAAAGCCAGTGATTCCAGATTGGCAAGATCGCCAATGTGCTGGCTGATAAAGGCCATATTGTCCCGCACCAGACAGAAGGTATTCTTCAGGCCGCTGCCGCAGGCAAGCAGCGGCGGCAGGGCTTGGGTAAGCGGGATGGGGTTTGGCACATAGCCTCTAGCGCGGCGCAGGAGTCTGGGGCGGCCTTGCATGATGCGGATAACGGAGTCGTCAACCCGGGTCACAATCTCACGATTATGCAGGAGGAAGAAATCGGCGATATCGCCAAGTCGTGCTATTGCCTCCTCATTGCCGGTGCACAGCGGCTCACCGTTGCGGTTGCCGCTGGTCATGACCAGGGCCGGCGGGCAGTCGGGGGTGGAGAATAGCAGGTGGTGCAGTGGGGTGTAGGGCAGCATGATCCCAACCTCTCCCATGCCCGGCGCCAGATTGGCGGCAAGAGAGGCCGTCTCTTTTCTGGGCAGAAGGACTATGGGGTGGGGCGGGCTGGCAAGGGTCTCGCTGGCCACAGGTGACAGGTGACAGATCATGCCTGCGGCCTCAAGGTCTGCCACCATGATGGCCAGGGGTTTGCTCTGACGTTGTTTTCGCAGTCGGAGGAGCGCCACTGCCGATTCGGAGCCGGCATCAACCGCCAGGTGAAAACCGCCCATCCCGCGGATGGCGACAATATGGCCATCGTTAAGGGCTTGGATCGTTTCAGTTATGGGGTCATGGCAGGGAAGCTGCTCACCAGTGGCTGTGTGCCAGCTAATCTGTGGTCCGCATTGGGGGCAGGCATTGGGTTGGGCGTGAAACCGCCGGTTGTCGGGATCATTATATTCGTCCTGACATTCCCTGCATAGGGGGAAGGAGTGCATGGAGGTACAGGGGCGATCATAGGGGATGGAGCTGACGATGGTAAAACGAGGGCCGCAGTTGGTGCAGTTGATAAAGGGGTAGCGGTAACGTCGATCTGCCGGGTCCAGAAGCTCCTTGCGGCAATCGGCGCACAGGGCGATGTCGGCCGGGATCATGGTCTGGGCGGCGTGATCGGTGCTGCTCTCAAGAATAGTGAAGGCCTGTCTGTCTGTTATCGGGAGTATTTTTTGACTGATAGAGGCGATGCGGGCCAGAGGCGGGGCCTCCTCGGTCAGGGCCCGCAGGAAGCTGTTAAGATCGGAGGCCAACCCTTCAGCCTGAATCACGACTCCCTGACCGGTGTTGGCAATGGTTCCGCCTATCTTGAAGTCTCTGGCCAGACGATAAACAAAGGGGCGGAACCCTACTCCCTGAACGGTGCCTTGAACGGTGAACTCCACCCCTTTTCTTTCCTGTGGAAGAGAATGCGGCTCTGTCCCGAGGCAGGACAAAGCCGTCATTTAATACTGCGTGGCCTGAATTTGTTGCCGGTAAAGATGGAGGAGGTGATTCCGTCCGGGTTTTTCAGGTCATTCCATATCACCAGATAGATATGGATAAAGGCAAAGATGATGAAATACCACATCAGGAGATGATGTTCAAAACGGGCATGTTGTTGCGTGCCAAAGAGCATGACTCCCCATTTCTGCCAGAAAACGCTTTCCGGCAGCCGCAGGTAAAAACCGCTGGCCACCTGGAACAGGGCAACAATGATCGTCACGACATAGACCATACCGGCCACGATGTTGTGGCCCAACCGCTCTTCATCGTGACAGTCATGCAGGTAGGCGTAAGAACAGAGGGTGGTGGACAGGTTTTTTATGTTGCGTGAGGTGACGGGCAGCAGGTCCAGAATGCGTTCCTGACGATTACCAAAGAGCAGGAGGAAGAGTCTGGTCAGAATGGCTGCGGTAAACAGATAGCCGGCCAGTGCATGGATATTGCGCATGGTCAGCATCGGATAGAGGCCGGTGCCTTCCAGGGTGGTCAGAGTCCACGGTGAGTTGATGTAGAATCCAGTGATGGCAAGTGCCACAATGGAGCTGACAAGAGACCAGTGATACAAGCGAAGCAGGATGCTCCAGACGTAGTGTTTCTCATAGATCATGATTGCCTCCTCTCCCTGAATTATAATGCCTTTACCTTGATTGTTTCTTTGCCTTCCGGGTCAAGCATGTGCACGGCGCAGGCAATACAGGGATCAAAGGAGTGGATGGTGCGCAAGACCTCCAGCGGTTGTTTGGCGTCGGCAATGGGGTTGCCGACCAGCGATGCCTCATAGGGGCCGGGCAGACCTTCTTTATCTCGAGGCCCGGCGTTCCAGGTGGAGGGCACCACACACTGGTAATTTTTGATCTTGCCGTCCTGGATCACGATCCAGTGGGAGAGGGCGCCGCGCGGTGCTTCGTGAATACCAAAACCTCGTTGCTCGCCTTTAGGGAAGACCGGTTTGTTGAAGATGGTCAGATCACCCTTGCCGATGTTATCCACCAGCAAATCCCAGTGTTTGAGAGACAGGTCGGCGAGCATGGAGGCGCGGACCGCTCGGGCCACATGGCGACCGAGAGTGGAGTGCAGAACTTCAGGGCCAACGGTGACCCCGGCCACGGAACTGACCAGGCTCAGGGCGTTATTCACATTTTTGATGATCTCCTGATGTCCCTGGGCATAGCCGACCAGCATCTGGGCCAGTGGGCCGACCTGCATCGGTTTGCCTGCAAAACGCGGGGCCTTGAGCCAGGTGTATTTGCCGTCATCCTGGAACTCGGTGTATTCAGGGACAGTCTCTTCTTCGTAGGGGTGTTTGGTCCAATCCCCCTTGTACCAGGCATGCGAGATGTTTTCGACCACGTTGTCGCGGAAATAGGGGTCGTTGAAACTGCTGATCGGTTTGACTGTGCTCAGGTCGCCGCCCATGATAGTACCGCCGGGCAGGTCGAATTTGGTGGCCTTGGTGTCGAGCACCATGTCGGGCACGGCCAGGTAGTTGGTGACCCCGGCGCCGTAAGGGAGCCAGTCTTTGTACAGGGCGCCGATAGCCGCCACATCTGGCAGATAGACCTGCTGGATGAATCCTCGGACCTCACCGATCAGTTGTTTGATCCAGTAGAGCCGCTCCATGTTGAGGGCGGAATCACTGTCCGGGTTGAGGGCGGTGGTGACGCCACCAACGGACAGATTCTGGATGTGTGGGTTTTTGCCGGAAATGATGCCAAGAGCCTGAGTCGCCTTGCGCTGATAATCAAGGGCTTCGAGGTAATGGGCAACGGCCATCAGATTGGCCTCCGGCGGCAGTTTCATGGCCGGATGGCCCCAGTAGCCGTTGGCAAAGGGGCCAAGCTGACCGCTGTCCACAATCCCCTGCACCTTTTCCTGGACCGCCTTGAAACGTTTGGCGCTGTTGTTGGGCCAGGAGGAGATGCTGCCGGCCAGGGCCGCAGTCTTGGCCGGATCAGCCTTGAGTGCCGAGACCACATCGACCCAGTCGAGTGCAGAGAGGACATAAAAATGAACAATGTGATCCTGCAGGGCATGGATCGACATGACGATATTGCGGATATACTGGGCGTTCAGGGGGATTTCCAGTTGCAACGCGTTTTCAACGGCCCGGACTGAGGCCAGGGCATGGACGGTGGTGCACACCCCGCAGATGCGTTGGGTGAAGATCCAGGCATCACGG
>CAITDH010000126.1 GCA_903891045.1 uncultured Desulfobulbaceae bacterium
GCAGCTCCCCCAGACAGAACTGAAAGACCTTTTGCTCCACCCGTTTGCCAAGCCCTGAGCGCAGCTCTTCTTTCGACAGACCGCTCTGCAGAGGGTTGTCACGATGAAAGGCGGCAAGGTTGGCAAGCAGGGTCTCTTCCACCCCATCACTCACCGTCCTCGCCAGATAGCGCTGGGCCGCGGAATCGACTACCACGATCTTGCGGGTGGAAAGCGGCGCGTTCATCACCTTCTTCAACTGCTTGCCAAAGGTTCCAATACGGATGGCGAGTTCATCGGCGGTCAACCCGCCCGTCTGGCTCTCCTCAAGGAAAAGGAGGATCTGCTCTTCAACCGTTCCCTGCTCCAGGACATGGAAGACCTCGGCGTTGAGGCTTCGGTCCTGATCGGTGGCCCGTTTTCGCTTGCGTGGCGGCAGATTCCCCAGCACCCTACCGCCGCCAATGGTCGTGGCCGGAGAATAGCTTCGCACCACATACCGGTCACTGGGCCAGACGGCAACAGGCTCCTCAAAAAGGAGCTGGACTGCGGCCTCGTGGCCCGGCAGCAATTCATCCTGTTCCAGCAGAGATATACGGCCCATGACCTCGGCCGTTCCCAGATGGACGCGCACCCTGGTTCGGTGCTTGAGCGGTTTCTCGTTGGCGGCGAGATAGAGGAATTCGCAATCAAGCATATAGCCTGCCTGCAGACAGCCCGGAGTGGCCGCCACCATCCCCCGTTCAACAAGGACGGTATCGACCCCCTGCAGATTGATGGCGGTCCGATGCCCGGCCTCGACCTCCTCCACGGACTGGGAATGGACCTGCAGGCCACGCACCTTGGCAATCAGCTCCGAGGGGTAAAAGCGCAACTCCTCACCGATAGCGATGCGTCCGGAAATGGAGGTCCCGGTAATCACCGCCCCAAACCCTTTCATGGCAAAGATCCGGTCCACCGGCAGCCGAAACGGCCCATGAACTTCTTTGAGTTCCTGTCTTTTGACAAAACGGTCAAGCTCCTCTTTCAGCTCGGGAATCCCCTCGCCGGTGATGGAGGAGACCCGAACGAGAGGGGCATCTTCGAGAAAACTGCCGACACAGAAATCCCGCACCTCTTCCTCCACCATATCCAGCCACTCAGCCTCCACCATATCTTTCTTGGTGATGACGATGATCCCTTCCTTCACCCCCAGCAGACGGCAGATCTCGAAATGTTCCCTGGTCTGGGGCATGATCCCCTCATCGGCCGCGACGATAAAGGCCACCAGATCCATGCCCATGACCCCGGCCACCATATTCTTGACAAACTTTTCGTGACCGGGTACATCGACAATCCCCAGACGATGGCCGCAAGGAAGATCAAGATAGGCAAAACCGAGCTCAATGGTGATGCCGCGTTTTATTTCTTCCTTGAGCCGGTCGGTTTCAATACCGGTCAGGGCCCTGATCAGACTGGTCTTGCCATGATCAACATGGCCGGCGGTGCCGAGGACAATTTCACGCATGAGTATTCAGAAGTCAGAGGACAAAAAACAGTGGCCCGGAGATCAGAGGTTGAGGCCCCTGATCTCCGGGGTCTTAACGGAGATACGGATTCGTTCTTTTTTCTTCACCGATAGTGGAGCGGTTGCCACCATAGCCGTGCCCCGGCCAGACCACAGTCTCCGGCGGCAGGGTCAGCAGTTGGGTGGTAATCGAGGCCAGCAGCTCGCGCTCGGATCCGCCGGGGAAATCGGAACGGCCAAGGCCGCCGACAAAAAGGGTATCACCGGTAAAAAGATCCGGAGCGTTGTACAGACAGATGCCGCCCGGGGTATGACCCGGGGTATGAATCACCTGCAGTTTCACCTCACCAAGAGTAATCACGTCGCCGCCCAGGACCTGAATATCAACAGGGGGCGAGGCCTCAAGCCCGAGCATGGAGAAATATTTTATCACCTCGGGCCGGGAGAAGAAGACCGCATCTGCCTCATGCATAACAATGGACGCGCCGCTGGCCTCCTTAATCCGCCTGTTGCCGCAGACATGATCGGCATGTCCATGGGTGGCAATAATGTATTCTATGGTAAGTTTTGCCCGCTTCACCTCAGCCAAAATCCGATCTTCATCACCGCCGGGATCAATCACCGCACACTTGCCGGTCTTGGTGCACCCGACGATATAACAGCAGACGCCCATCTGCCCAACGGTCAATTGTTTAATAAACATAGATCTTCGTATCAGAAAATAGTTACAAAAAAAAACAGGAAGAGAGAATATTGAATGATTCGCTCTTCCTGTTCACGGGTCACTGGTTAATCAGCAATCGCTCAGCAATCACACTTGGCAGGATTACACCCACCGCCGCCGCATCCACAACTGCTGGTAGTGGCAGCCGCCATATTCAGCGAAGGTTTTACCGCAGTCAGAGGCGGCAGGCGGTTTTCCACAGCCATCACCACGGCGGCAAAGGCCTCAGTGGCTGGGCTGACCGCATCGGATGTAAGATAAGGCGTCCCATCATCCCCGCCGATAACCACCTTCGGATCCATAGGGACCCGACCTAAGAAAGGTAAATCAAACTCCTTGGCCAGCTCTTCACCGCCACCGGTCTTGAAGATATCAACGGTCTGATTACAGTGCGGGCAGACAAAACCGGACATGTTTTCCACCACCCCGGTGATCTCCATACCCACTGTCTTGCAGAAATTGATGGATTTGCGCACATCGGCAAGGGCAACCTGCTGAGGAGTCGTCACCACTATGGCCTTGACATTAGGGATGGTCTGGGCCACGGAGAGCGGCTCATCACCAGTGCCCGGAGGGGCATCAATGATCAGATAATCAAGTTCACCCCAATCCATATCCGCGACAAACTGACGGATGGCCTGAATCTTCAGAGGGCCGCGCCAGATAATGGCCTCGTCCCGGTCCTTCATCATGTATTCGAGAGAGACGACCTTCAGATTGTCATTGTACTTGAGCGGTGGTACCAGGGCGTCCGGGGTCGCGGGTGGCTCCATATTTCCCTTGAGATTCAACATCCTGATCACATCCGGACCATGGAGATCAACATCCATCAATCCCACCTGATGGCCTCTTTTCGCCAGACCCAGGGCCAGATTGACGGAAACGGTCGATTTTCCAACCCCGCCCTTGCCGCTCATAACCAGGATCTTGTGTTTAATTTTCCCCAATGACCGGGTAATGGCATTGTCCTGCTGGGCTATCCTGGCCTGCTGTGATTCCTGACTGCCACAAGACTTGCTTGAGCAGGAACTGCTTGTTCCACACGAACTCGACATCGTACTTCCTCCTGTAATATGAACTATATGAAAAAGACAAACATTTACTTTTAAAAGAGTAATGCTTACGTTTGTGCAGCACAAGACAAGCGGACCGGCTCATCTTTGCACACAGTGACACAAACTTTTAGTACAGTAATCCTGATATCTGTAAATGCAAATAAAATCCTGAAGAAGACCATGCCGGATGTCCCCAAGAAACTGTTTATGTTGCTTTCTTCCCGGTCTGACCGTAATATATTTTTTTAAACCCAATCGTTGTCAAGAAGCAGGAACATCTCAAAAAAGATATTGAAACCATCTTAAAGGAAACCCTTATGCTCGGCTGGTTCAAGAAAAAATTTGGCAAAAAAGAAGATCAGATTCCGGCTTCAGACCAGGAACATACCGGCCAGACAGAACCAGATCAACCCACGCCCTCTCGGGCCGCCGAGATTTCTCCGCAACCAATTCCCATAGTTCGCGAAGATACGCAAGAAACATCCACCTCAATAGAGCCCCAGTTACCGCCACAGTCTCTCCCTGATCTCACAGAACAACAGGCCAGCCCCGGCAAAAAGGAAACCTCGCTTTTCCAGCGGCTCTCGGAGAGATTAGCCAAGACCAAGGAGTCCCTTGTCTATCGGATTGACACCCTTTTTCTTGGCAAAAAAGAAATCGACCTGGAGCTTCTCGACGACCTGGAAGAGATCCTGATCACCGCCGATATAGGGGTCAATACCGCCCAGGAACTACTGGATGAGGCCCGTCGCAAGGTCAAACGCCAGGAACTTTCTGACCCGCAGACGCTCAAAAAAGTAATCAAGGAGAAAATCCGTTCCTTTATCACAGAGTCAGACCGGCCAGCCGAACTGGTCATGCCTGCCCAAGGTCCTTTTATCATTATGGTGGTCGGGGTCAATGGTGTTGGCAAGACCACAACCATTGGCAAGATCGCCCACAAATTCACCAATGCCGGGCAGTCCGTGCTACTGGTAGCAGCAGATACCTTCCGGGCGGCAGCGGTCGCCCAACTGAAGATATGGGGGGAGCGCAACAAGGTGCAGGTAGTCTCCCAGAAGGAGGGCGCCGACCCCTCCGCTGTGGTCTTTGATGCCATGGACGTGGCTCTGGCCAAAGGGTATGATGTGGTCATTGTTGACACGGCCGGACGTCTTCATACCCAGGTAAACCTGATGGAAGAGCTGAAAAAGATCAAACGGGTCATGGGCAAGAAGATAGCAGGCGCCCCTCATGAGGTCATGCTGATCCTTGACGCCACCACCGGCCAGAATGCCATCTCCCAGGCCAAACTCTTTAACGCCACGGTTGACATCACCGGCCTGACCCTGACTAAACTGGACGGCACGGCCAAGGGTGGGATCGTGGTTAATATCTGCCGCGAGCTGAAAATCCCCATTCGTTTTATCGGCATTGGTGAGCAGCTTGAAGATTTGCGCGACTTTGATCCGGACGAATTTGTCGAAGCACTGTTTCAGGAACAAGAAAACCTATAACCCTTTTCCCACAAATTCCCATAGTTCAAGATCAAAATGCAATATCAACAGCATAAACAACCAGGTTGCGGCGGTTGCCTGTTCCTCCTGTTTCTCATCATCCTGCTCACCGGCGGCGCCCCGGCCCTTCTTAATTTTGTGGGCGCCCTCATCTTTTCCGGGATGGCCGGCGTCCTCATCTTCATCGCCATCTTCTGGGGATTCACCTACTGGGTACAGAAAAGAGTTTCAACCTATGAGGCATCGCAGAGCGAAAGCCACAACCGCTTTGTCTGGCTGCTGATCCAAATCCTGATCAATATCGCCAAAATCGACGGCAGGATCACCAAGGAAGAGATCTCCACCATCCACCGTTTTTTCCAGTACAACCTCCACTACTCTCAGGCCCAGATGTTCTGGGTCAAGGACCTGATCAAAGAGGCGGTTGCCGCTACCCAGCCATTGGAGTCCCTGCTCCAGGAATTCAGGACCACTTTTGCCTATGAGCCCCGGCTGATCCTGCTGGAGCTGGTCTATCAGATCCTCTACACCAAGAGTGAGGTCCCGGAGGCCGAGCTGACAATAGCCCGCAACATCGCTGCCTACCTGCAGATTTCTGCCTATGACCAGCGAACCATCGAAGCCAAATACATGTACCGCCGGCAGCAGCCTGGTGCCGCCCCCAGAGATTCTTCAGCCCACTATTATGCAGTGCTTGGCCTGGAGCCAGGGGCTGATATGGAGGCAATCAAGAAGGCCTATCGCACCCTGAGCATGAAATATCATCCTGACAAGGTGGTGCATCTTGGCGAAGAATTCCGCCGAGTTGCAGAAGAGAAGATGAAGGAAATCAATGTCGCCTACGAATATTTCAAAAAAAGATAAACGAGACCCAAGATAAAGGAGAATTATGTCTATTTCTGATAAGATGCGCGCGTTTGCCGAAAAATCTTCCTGGATTCGCAAGATGTTTGAAGAAGGTGCCAAAATGAAGGCCCAGTTCGGGGCCGAGAATGTCTTTGATTTCAGCCTCGGCAATCCCGATGTCCCACCGCCCCCTGAATTTACCGAGGTGCTCAAGGAACTGGCCGCTGACCAGTCACCCGGCGTCCATGCCTATATGCCTAACGGCGGCTATCCATGGGTGCGTGAGGTTCTGGCTGCCAGGATCTCGGCTGAGCAAGGGGTCACGGTCGCGGCCGGTGACATGCTCATGACCTGCGGGGCCGCTGGCGCCATCAATATCGTCATGAAATCCCTGCTCAACCCCGGTGATGAAGTCATCCTGCTGGCCCCCTATTTTGTCGAATACAACTTCTATGTGGACAACCATGGCGGAGTCAGCAAGGTCGTGGGCACCGATCAGGAATTCAACCTGGATCTGACCGCCATTGAGGCCGCCATCACCAGCAAGACCAAGGCTGTGCTCATTAATTCGCCCAACAACCCCACGGGTCAGATCTATTCCCAGGAATCACTGAACGCCCTGGGCAAGTTGCTGGACGAAGCAGGCAACCGATTCGGGACCACCATCTACCTCATTGCCGATGAACCCTACCGCAAGATTGTCTTTGACAACCATGAAGTGGGCAGCGCCTTCCTGGCCACCAAAAACAGCATTGTGCTATCATCCTACTCCAAGGAACTCTCCCTGCCAGGCGAGCGCATCGGCTTTCTCGCGGTCCATCCCGAGATAGAAGATAAGACCGCCCTGCTGAATGCCTTAACCCTGGCCAACCGCATCCTGGGTTTTGTCAATGCCCCGGCCCTCATGCAGCGGGCTGTGGCCAAACTTCAGGATGCAAGTATCGACAATTCCATCTATACCCGCAGGCGGGATCTGTTCTGCCAAATACTGAGCGAGGCCGGCTATGATTTTATGCCGCCGAAAGGGGCCTTCTATATCTTCCCCAAATCACCCATTGTCGATGATGTGGCCTTCTGTGCCATCCTCCAGGAATACAAGATCCTGGCGGTTCCCGGATGCGGCTTTGGCGCGCCGGGTTACTTCCGACTGGCCTTCTGTATCTCCGATGACGTAATCAGACGATCAGCAGGGGCTTTTCAAAAAGCCATGACCCAGGCCAAGGGTTAGCCTTCTGAGCCTGCCAATATATAACCACAGGACTATTCAGAGAACATAAAGGAATAGGGGAAGTAGAAACATGGATATCTTCAGGCTTAACCTGAGATGTCCATGTTTTCTGAGGGGGAGAGGAAGGGATATCTTGAACCCGGCCCGGTATCTACTGGATGCAATTATTCAGCATCGGAATTCTTGAAACAGTAGTACTGAAAGGAGCCCTGAACCTCTTGAAGTATAGGTCACTGGAGCTGAAATGATTCCGCTGAGTTGGCCTGGCCGTTTTTTTGTCCTTTGCGAGAAAACCCAGCTTACATGTGATCGACCGGCCACAGAGGAAGAGCAGGAATGCAAAAAATTACTCCTGCCCTTCCTTCCAGTCTTTGACAAAATTACGGATATACAAGTCCTCAACCTTTTTCCGGGCCCAGGGCGTTTTTCGCAAAAACACCAGACTGGACTTGATGCTTGGCTCACTGACAAAACATTGGATTTTGATCTTTCTGCCCATTTTCTCCCAGCCATACTTCTCCAACAGACGGGCAAGAATCATCTCCAGAGTAACACCATGCAAAGGATTGTTCGGTTGTTGACCCTTCATACTTATGGCATCTGCCCCTTCTTTTCTTCCTTCTTGCTTTTCTTGGCTGCTTTTTTTTCCTTCATGGTCTTGGCAGGTTCTTTCTTCACTTCTTTCTTGGTGTTTTGTTCCTTACCCATGATCTTTTCTCCTTTAAATTATTCTTGAGTTGTTCTTGACCTCTTGCCTCCGCAATAAAACAAACTTACTTCTTCCCCTCTTTATCCCGATTTTTGTCACGAATAACCAGCTGCACAGGCACCTTATCCAGGCCCAACCCATCTCGAAAACGATTCGTCAAATACCGCTCGTACGAGAAATGGACTCCCTTGGAGCTGTTGCTCATGATCACAAATTGCGGCGGCTTAATGCCAATTTGCGAGGTAAAATAAAACTTGAGCCGCTTATTCTTATATATGGGCGGACTATGCGCCGCGACAGCGTCCTGAAGCAACTGGTTCAGGGCTGCCGTGGGGAATTTGGCTGTAAACTGCTTATACACCGCCCCTATGGCCGGAAAAAGCCGCTTGATCCCATAACCAGTAAGTGCCGAGACATGGAGGATAGGGGCAAACCCGACAAAAGGCAAGGCCCGTCCGATCTCCGCCCACAGGTGCTCCTGTCTCTTTTTATCATCCTTAATCAGATCCCACTTGTTCACCAGGATAATCAATCCTCGTCCCTGCTCCTGAGTATAACCGATCACCGTGGTATCCTGCTCAGTAATCCCTTCCCCCGCGTCAATCAAAACCACGGCAATATCACATTGTTCCATAGAGGAAAGTCCTTTCAGAATACTGAACTTTTCCAACTTTTCCGTGGTCTTTCCCTTCCGGCGAATCCCGGCGGTATCAATCAGCAAATAATTATACTGATCGTAACTGAGCAAGGTGTCAACAGAGTCTCGCGTAGTGCCGGAGATATCAGAGACCACCATCCGTTCTTGGCCAAGTATCTGATTTATCATAGACGACTTGCCGACATTGGGACGACCGAAAAAGGCGACCTTAATCGTATTTTCCGGTAGGGCGACCTCCTCATCATTCTTCTTCAGCTGCTTGCTCAATGCGTCCATCAGGGTATAAAAACCGAAACTATGTTCGCCTGAGAGCGACCACAACGGCTCCACCCCCAACTCATAAAAAGGAGAAAGCAGCTTCAGTTCCTGTTCGGGACTATCAATTTTGTTTACCACATGAAAAATGGTCTTATCGGTACGACGCAACAGATCCACCACTTCAAGGTCAGCGGGCAAAATCCCCTGTCTCCCATCCATGAGGAAAATAATAATATCCGCCTCTTCAATAGCTGCCATAGCCTGTTCTCTAATGTGATCGACCATCAGATCATCAGAATTATCGTCAATGCCCCCGGTATCGACCAACATGAACATCTTTTCATCCCAGACCACCCGCGCATAATGACGGTCACGGGTAACACCGGGAGTGGGGTCAACAATGGCCTGTCTGGATTTGGTGATTCGGTTAAACAGGGTTGATTTCCCCACATTGGGACGCCCAACCAGGGCAACTATAGAATGAGTTGGCATTTCTTCCTTTGAATATAAAATACGACAGATACGATAGTAGAAGCTTGCGTCTCTAACCCGCAAGATATGATAAAAATTTGATGCAATAAATCAAAAACAACACTCATATCCCAGTCTCATCTCCTGCAAAAAGAAGAAGAGCTAAAAGAGGAACTCTTTAAGGAATTATACACTAAAAGTAAAAAAATGCCCACTTCCATACCGAAGCCGTAGTATCAGACGCAAGAAAGCCCCAATCAGTTGAACTGATTGGGGCTTTTCACATAAAAAATTCGGCGGCGTCCTACTCTCCCACATAGTCACCCA
>CAITDH010000127.1 GCA_903891045.1 uncultured Desulfobulbaceae bacterium
CTTGGCTATTGTCTCCACTATTAACATCCTCCATTACCTCCGTGATTACATGGTCACGAAGGGGATAACATAGTGGGGTCAATTTTCGACGCTGTTTCTTGTTATAGAGGGGTCATTATTCCACGCTGATCAACATGATACCGGATTGTTCGAGCAGGTTATTCTCTTTGAGGAACTCAATGGAAAAGGGGACAGAACTATTTTTGTCACCCAAAATTTATTCTGCCCCTTTTCTTGGTCTCTCACCTTTTTCCATGTACCTCAAACAGTGCAGACACACTCGGGCTGCATCCATTCCTGTGGATTGAGATTGATAGAGTGGGGCGTTTTAATTTCCTTTCTTTTATGGGGAAGCCCCTTGAAGACATCCAGTATGTTAATAGTGCAATCATTTATTCCGGAAATTTCATTGACGGAAGCCATAAAGATGGATCTCAACAGCCTGTCATTCCCCTCCCCGATGGATGCCTTCCCATTTTCCCAGCGTGATACGACCGAGTCGGAGACCCCAAGGATACGCGCAAGCTCCTTGGCCTTCAGGCGCAGCTCTTTTCTGAGAAACTGTATCTCTTTGGGTTGAAGAAGCGCCTTATTCTCTTTGCAGATATGGAATCCAATAATTCGATGCAGTTTCTGCGGGCTGGGAATGGCGGCAAAATCTTCTCCGCATTTTTCGCAATGATATTGCGTTATCCCGAGCAGGACAACATCAAGACCGCATTCACTATAGCTGTAAGGTTGATCCTTGATGACGTGCAGCGGCTCTCCACACACTTGGCAATTTTCCATTTTATTCACCCTGTAGCGTTTATTTTAACGCGAAACCTTTCCTCTGCGGATGGACTTCATCCAAGGACGGTAATGATTATAGCATTGTATTGGCTGGCAATGGCTATTATGACAGCCCCTGTGTCACCATCAAGGTCATTGCCTTCGAAACGATATTTCCAGTTGTTGGCCGCAACATTAAACTCACTGGATTGGACACGACCGTGTGACAATATGAACTGTACATCCTGGATTGTGTAACGCCTTTTGGCCATTCGCTCTTTGGCGTGACTGGATATGACCAGAGTCCCTGTTTCGACAATATCTCGAATCAAGGACTCCACATCTTTTTTGGACAATTCTTTTGTCGGGTCGAATTTCATATTAAAACATAGGGACAAACATGAACTAAAGTCAAGTTTTATTCCATCCTCAAGAGGAACCTAAAGGGAATGGGATCCAGCATTGTCCGGTTTGAAAATTGCATCCGGGTAAAAACATTGTTCCGTGTACAGCAAATCCCCCTCAATCCCCCTTTTTCAAAGGGGGAAGCATAAAGTCCCCCCTTTGAAAAAGGGGGGTTAGGGGGGATTTAGCCGTTGTGAAGGATAATGCAATTTTCAAACCGGACACTACTGAATAGGATCAGGTTATTCTGAGTCAACAGCCAGAAGGTTCATAATCAATCTGATCATCAACTCCTTCTGTCTGGGATCGCTCTCGGCAATCAACAAGGCCAGGGCCACCAGTCCGTTATCGTTGATGGCGGACTGGTCGAGTAGGTTGTTCTCTTTGAGGAACAGCAGGAAGAGAAAGGCGCCGATCCGTTTGTTGCCGTCGCTGAAGGGATGGTCCTTGATGACAAAGTAAAGAAGGTGGGACGCCTTTTCTTCCACGCTGGCATAGAGTTCCTGACCGCCGAAGGCCTGGTTGAGGTTACCAAGAATCACCTGGAGATGATGACATCAAGGTTGTAAAAGGCGGCCGGTTTGTCTGAATTTGCAATATGCATTTTTTGCATATTGCTTTCTTCGTCCAATTCCCCTTCTTTGAAGACATTCCGGAGATGGCGGGAGATAACGGACTGATCTCTCTGGAAAAGCTCCACCATTTGGGCCTGACTCAACCAGACCGTCTCCTTCCCAAGGTGGACTTCGAGCAGGCTTTGCCCGCCCTCGGTCTGATACATGACTACTTTCACCATGTTTGTTCTTCATGTTCAGCCGCCGCCGTCTCGTTCAATTGTTCAGTAAGGACATATCTAAATCAAAAGGAGTATTTTTGTCTCGCTTGTGATATATTAAACGCATGCAAAATAAAAGTCTGAAAGAAACCAATCCCTATCTGGGAGACCCGGTAATACGAGAAAGAGGGCTCTGGTCCACCGTGTCCTCATCTTCAGCTATTGAGGGTGTCCGGGTCGATAAAG
The DNA here is from genome assembly GCA_903891045.1 of uncultured Desulfobulbaceae bacterium. Taxonomy (GTDB): domain Bacteria; phylum Desulfobacterota; class Desulfobulbia; order Desulfobulbales; family Desulfocapsaceae; genus UBA2270. The sequence continues at coordinate 2,198 of CAITDH010000127.1, forward strand.
AAAAAGTAACCATGACCTCCAGGGTAACGGTTACTTCCTCTCGTACGCCTGCAGAGTCCGGGAAATCACCGCGGTAAAGAATTTCTCCATGGGCCGGTAGTCTCTGTCCAGCCCTTTTCGTACTGCCGCAAAATACTCCTCTTTCCTTTCCCCCTCAAATTCACTGAAATCCAAAGGCGGCAATCCTGCCTGCAGGGCCATGAGCATTGCCAGAAGCCGCGACAATCTTCCGTTTCCTTCGCGGAATGGATGAATAAGCAACAATTCAGTATGCACAATCGCCAAGGCCTGTACCTGCTCTTCTCGATCTGCAAAATTACAGGGTGTATATCGGCTCAGCTCTGATTTCTCAAAGTCAGCCATCAGTTGCGGGATAAACCGGGGTAAGGCAAAGGTAAATCCTCCTTTGCTGATGGTTACCTGACGATATTTCCCTGCCCATCCATAGACGGTTCCGAGCCAATTTTCATGCATATTGCAGATATCTGCCGCAGTGAATCGATGTTCCTGATCATAGATCTCCGTCAACTTGTCCGTGGCACGATACAATTCACAGGTTTCAATTTCTTCGATTTCCAGCTTATCTTGTATGTGACGGAGATTTTGAAGCACCAATCCATGAGATCCATCCTCATATTGATCCTCAGCAAGCCCATCAGTTTTATATCGGCCGGATTTTTTCATGCTATGCCACCAGTGCCTCGTTCAGCGGGGAAAGGCCCTGGCCAATGAATTGGTTTATGAGAAAAAAAGAAAAAGGGACGGACAGGTTACAGAAGATCAGTATCAATGGACTCCGATCTCCTGCAGATGCTGATCCGACTCAATCAGCTTCAAAAAAATCTTCTTTGGCGGCACCACATTTAGGACAAACCCAGTCTTCCGGAACGTCTTCCCACGGGGTACCAGCATCTACTCCATGCTCATAATCTCCTTCTTCAGGATCAAAAATATAGCCGCAAGGGCATTCCCATTTTTGCATGACACGCCTCCTTTTGAGAATAGTTGAATAAATTTAAATTTATTTCATAATTACAACATATTGTCTTGATCACCGAATAATTCGATGATCTTCCCTGTCACCATGACCCCCAGCCATTCTTGGAGATACCGGGGATGCAGTCCTGAAGCAGAGGCAAGTTCTGATACTGTTACCGGCTTGTTCAGATCTGCAAGGACATCGAAGATCTGGTTTTTGTATCCTATGGCCAGGGCAAGATTTAAAGCGCCATGGTTGAGGATCTCAGTCATCCTTTGGGCAAAATCACTCATTTCCTATTTTTTCGATTTCTTTTCCATTACTTCCTGGGCCCAGGACATGGCGGCCATAGCCTGGGGAAAGCCTATCGTTGTAATCAGAAGCAACACGGTGTGATGGATCTCTTCGGGAGTTGCACCCACCTCAAGTGCCCTGTGAGTATGGGAAGATACCGATCCTTCCGACTGCATCGCGGCTGCGGCCGCTAACTGGACCAGATGAGAGGTCTTCTCGTCGAGAGGGCCGGCCGTGCGCAGTGTTGTGCCGAGAGCTGCAGCGGCACTCATAACCTCCGGAAATTGTTTGCTCACTTTCTTGTAAAACGACGGTTTGTTTTTCTCAGACATTGGATGTCTCCTTGTACAAGGTTTTGTAAGGTGGCTAGCCTGAAGAAATTTTCAGTCCCCCACCATACTTGAAGTGGATTCGTCCCAGATTCTCCTGATTCTGCTTGCTTGATATCGTATGCAATCTCTCACTCAAAAGTGAGGTATCCAATTATTGGTCACAGCAGGTCATTGACTACCAGGATCAAAATCCAAAGATATCACCACAAAACGATGACTTTTTTGCCGTCCTGCATGGCCGCGCGGATTTTTTCCATATGCCGCAGGGCGGCAATTTCTCTCTCGATATCTCCCGGACGAACAGACAGTTTTTCGGCAAGCTCGGCAAGGCTCAATCCTCCTGATTTCTGGATCAGGTCAAGGATTTTCTGCTGGAGGCTTCCGCCACCCTGTTCGGTGGTATCTCCCCGCTCTTTGGCCAGGCCGGCGCTGCGTACAGCCCAGGGATCACAGGTCCGCGCCGGAGACAACGCATCCATGTAACAGTCATCACACAATAACTTCCCATGAAAATCCCTTCCCTCACCCTCTTCAATCTCGGCCTGACAATTTTCTTTTTGACACAACATGATCAACTCCGTTTCCTGAAAGTTTGAAGATTTCAGTTTCCCGGTTGCAGTTTCGGGTCTGAATTGAAAGAGCCCTCCCGATATTTTCCTAATGAGAAGATTCAGCAAAAAGATCGGGAGAGTCCCCTCTCCCTGAGGGAGGGCCAGGGTGAGGGGGTGAGCCTGAGTTTAAGCCCCCGCTGCTCCCCCTCATCCGGCCTTCGGCCACCTTCTCCCTCAGGGAGAAGGACTAAAATCTTATTTTTGTTTATTCGACTGTTTCATCCCGGAGTTGCCAACTTTGCCGGCACCTTTGGCCTTTTTCCGCTTCTCACTATAGGCCGTCTCATTCAGCTCCGACTCCTTCTTGAGCTTCACATAATTGCCATAGTGTTCCGCCTGCAGTGTCCCGCCTCCTATTGCCTGCACAACTGCGCATCCAGGTTCATTGGTGTGGCTGCAATTGGTGAAGCGGCAACTGAGGGATAATTCCTGGATATCATCAAAACATTCACCGATTCCTTCACTCGCGCCAAAAAGACCGAACTCCCGCATTCCCGGCGTATCCACAAACATGGCGCCCTGATCAAGGACAATGAGCTGACGCCGGACCGTCGTGTGTCGGCCTTCTCCGGAATCACTGACGGTTCCTGTTTTCAAGGTATCCTGGCCGGTGAGCCGGTTGATGAGCGTTGACTTGCCAACCCCTGAGGATCCAAGGAGACAGAAGGTTTTCCCGGGGCCCATCAGCTCTCTGATCTGGTCGAGACCAGCTCCGGTTACATTGCTGAGTCCAATAATCCTGGTGCTGATCCCGCCACGACGAATTTCCGAGATTAATTGTTCCAATTCATCACCACTGACCAAATCGGTCTTGGTCAGGACCAGCAAGGGTTCGACATGACCTTCCTTGGCCATCACCAGATAGCGTTCCAGTCTGGCCACATTAAAATCGTAGTGGCACGATTGAACGATGAAGGCGACATCAATATTGGCCGCGATCATCTGCAACTCGATGTTCTTCCCGGCAGATTTCCGATGGAGAAACGATTTTCGGGGCAGAACCGTATGAATGCTCGCGGAATCTTCAGAGTCGTAATGGACACAGACCCAATCTCCGACACAAGGCATATCCATGGTTGATTCGGTAGCGTTCAGAAATCTACCTGTTGCCCTGGCAGGTACCTCCCCATCCTCATTCCTGACGACATACCAGCCCCGATCAACCGCCGTTACCCGGGCAATGCGCTGTTCAGGTTGACAGAGTTCACCGGCCTGGTCTTGAAACCAAGGGTCCAATCCAAGTTTGCTCAATTCCATGAGAGTATTTTCCATTTTTCGGCCTGAAGTCTCATTTACTCTCTCAAAATAGGTACTATTTATTAGGTTGCCGCCCTGTATACCCATTATTTAAGTTTCCCTATCCTGCCCTGAACGAGCAGAAATTCTGGGGGGACACCACACATAGAGCTTGTTCGTAAATAATTTTTTGGTACTCGTATCCGGATCTTGAAAAGCTTATTTACGGACAAGCTCTTAATCACTGCCAACCAGATAAAAATGCTGCTAAACTTTATGATTTAAACCAATCTACCCGACAAACACCTTTTAGCAAGCAATTCGTTAGATCCAAGCTATTTTGCCAACATCCTGAATCTAAAGAAAATTCATGACGTAATTATTTTATATACATCAATATTAGATCAGTGTTGTCCGGTTAGAATTGTGCATTGCTACCCCAAAAGTCCTCTCCCTCCCATCGACGTCCCATTTTTCGGTTAATAGCCCGGAAGGGATTTTTGCGTCAAGTAACATGATGTAAAGTCCTTTTGAGCGGCCCTAAAGGAGGAATCCTGGAAAAAAGAGAACCAGAACAGGAATCAGGGCAAAGAGAAGGCCGGTTGCCAAGCCGAGCATAACGGCTTTTTTCCCCAAGGTACGGGTGTATTTGGAGTGTTCAACTCCCAGAGCCTGAAACAGGCTTCAGAAGCCGTGGCTGACATGGAGCCCCAGAGTCAGCACGCCAACAATATAAAAAACGGCAAAAAAGGATCGTTCAAGGTGTTATGTACAAGGTCGGTGATAGGTGTCTCGTGATTCACAAAATGAAAGTTGAGCAGAAGTACACCAAGGAAAATCAGGATGATAATACCGCTTTAGAGCATGGACTGTGAGGCAAGGGTTTTTCGCTCCGGCTTTTGACTAGCACATATCGATCCGGTCTGGCTTTACGATTCTCAAATATGGCTCTGTCTTATTTTCAGTTAAACCGGAACATGAGCCAAGCAGGCGTTGAGCAAACGCATTGGTAGCTCATATTCCCAGAAACGGCGATTAAACCGGTAACAAAATTCACTAATATATTCATGTAAATATTTGTGA
>CAITDH010000128.1 GCA_903891045.1 uncultured Desulfobulbaceae bacterium
AACCCGTAGAAGGTTCCCGTATGTCATAGGAAAACAAAACGTGGTGAATCGTTACGATAACATTTCGACCTGATCTGACATTGAGTATAATTTACTCTGGGGGATACTCTGCTCAATTTATTGACTGACCACGGTTCATGCCCCGGTCATGAGTTCGGTGCTCAGGTAGCGCTCGCCGGTGTCGGGGAGGATGGTGACAATGGTCTTGCCGTGATTTTCTTCGCTTGCTCCCAGGTGCAGGGCGGCCCAGACGGCGGCCCCGGAAGAGATGCCGCAGAGGATGCCTTCTTCGGCGGCCAGGCGTCTGGCTGTCTCCATCGCGTCCTGATTGGAAACGGTGATGACGGCGTCAAGGATGGCGGTGTTGAGGATGTCGGGGACAAAACCGGCGCCGATGCCCTGGATTTTATGCGGTCCCGCCGCACCTCCAGAGAGCACCGGTGAATCTGCCGGTTCCACGGCCACGATCTCGATCTGCGGATTTCTGTTTTTCAACACCTCGCCCACGCCGGTAATGGTGCCGCCGGTGCCCACTCCTGCCACTAAGATATCAATTTTTCCTTCACATGCCGCCCAGATCTCTTCTGCGGTTGTCGTCCGGTGGATGGCCGGATTGGCCGGGTTGGAAAACTGGTTGGGCATGAAGCTGTTCTTCTCCTTTTCGGCCTGCTCTCCGGCGGCATCAATGGCGCCGCGCATCCCTTTGGCAGCCGGGGTGAGAATGAGTTCGGCCCCCAGGTGTTTGAGCAGGATGCGCCGTTCCATGGACATGCTCTCGGGCATGGTCAGGATCAGGCGCAGTCCCCTGGCCGCGCAGATGAAGGCCAGGCCCAAGCCGGTATTGCCGCTGGTCGGTTCGATAATGGTGGTGTCGTTGTTGATCTTTCCGTCTCTTATTCCGGCCTCGATCATAGCCAAGGCAATACGATCCTTGACGCTGCCCATCGGGTTTCTCGATTCCTGCTTGGCCAGGATGGTGGCCTGACATCCTCTGGTTATTCTCGAAAAGGTGAGCAGGGGGGTATTGCCGATGGTGGCGGTGAGCGGGGTGCTGGTCATGGGGTATCCCTTTGTTCTGTCTGTTACTTTTTCTTTCCCGAAAAGATCAGTTCCGGTCGTTTGAGCATCACCCGTGTATCGGGCGGCACGCTTTCAGTAAGCCAGATATTGCCGCCGATGATCGACCGCCTGCCGATGACCGTTTCCCCGCCCAGGATAATAGCGTTGGCATAGATGATGACCTCATCCTCAATGGTGGGGTGTCGCTTTACCTGGTGCAGTTTGGCCCCGGCATCCCGGGGCAGGGACAGGGCGCCCAGCGTCACTCCCTGGTACAGCCGGACATTGGTCCCGATGATGGTGGTTTCGCCGATCACCACCCCGGTGCCGTGATCGATAAAGAGACCGGGACCGATGGTGGCGCCGGGATGGATGTCGATGCCGGTCAGGCTGTGGGCGTGCTCGGTCATGATCCGCGGGATGATCGGCACCTTCAACAGGAACAGCTCATGGGCCATGCGGAAGATGGAGGTGGCCAGCAGGCCGGGATAACTGAAGATCACCTCGTCGGAACTGTTGGTGGCCGGATCACCGGCAAGCGTGGCCCGGATGTCGGCGGCCAGGGTTTCGGTGATCTGCGGCAGGGCTTTGATGAAGCTCAGGGCCAGATGGTGGCCGCGTTCCTCGCAGTTGGTGCAGGCCAGATTGGTACGCCTGCAGTCATGGCGAATGGCCATGGTGATCTGTTCGGTGAGCCGTTCGTAAAGCTCGGTGGCCTCCTGGCCGATATAATATTCTAGATTGGAGGCATGCAGTTTGGTCTGGGTAAAATAGCCGGGAAAGAGAAGCTGCCGTGCTTGGTAGATGATGTCGATGATGGCCTGGTGTGAGGGAATGGGCACAGGGCCGATGTGGTCAAAACAGTTTCCGGTCTGCCCTGTTTTTGTCTGCCACAGGGCGACAAGTTGTTTGACGACTGCCGGGATCTGGTCATGCAGGCATATATTACTGCCGGGATCATGGTCACAGGGATCACTGGTGAAAATGGCGGTCTGTTTGCCTTTGGGTGTTGACATGGGCGATCACCGTAAAGAGCGGCTTATTTGGCCTTGGGTTCCGGCTTTCCTGGGGTTCCAGTTTCTTTTGTGACATCTGCCATAAGATCACGTACCAACTTGCCGTTGGCTGTCATCGCGTTGGGGTTGACACCAAGGAGCTCCTGCCAGGTCAGCAGGGCCTCGGGAACCCGGCCAAGATCATAGAGCAAAACGACGCCCTTGTTCAGGCGAGCAAGTTCGTGCCGGGGATTGGTCTGGATAGCTTTATCAAAGGACTCTATGGCCTTGTCCGGTTGCTTGTCGAGCCGGTACATGACGCCAAGATCAGTGAGGATGTCGGAGTTTGCTGGTACAAGATCAAGCGTGCGAGTATAGGCCTCAATGGCTTTTTTGAACTGATTCGTGTCGAAGTACAGATTGCCAAGTTTGCTCCATGCCTCACCATTGCCAAGATTTTTCCCTACCTCTGTCTCGAGTGCTGCAATGGCCTTGCTTTGTTCATTATTTAGGGTGACGCCTTGCTGGTCATGGTCATGATCAGGCTGGCTGGCGGTAGTTTTTGAGGGGCCAAGTTTGTAAGTAGCGAAAATGGTTCCGGTTAGAAAACCTAATAGCAAGCTGATGGCGATGGCGATCAGCAGGGTCTCTTTTTTTACCATTTTTTCAGTAGTTGTCATGGTTGTCCTCTGGAAATGATTGAGTATGTCGTGCCAAAAGAAAAAGGTGTTTTTCGTTTGTGTTGTGATGGACCCTTGTTGTACAATCGATGAATAATGAAAGATCAGTATAAGCGACTCCTTGTTGTAAAGCAAGGATAGGTCTTTTGTTCATTGGGATGGCTTGATCATTTTACATTCTATCCAAGAGGGATATTTTTTATGAAAGCATCAGAGAACAAAAAAAAGGTGGATCCCCTGTTTGCCTGTGCTTGTGAGAGTCTCTTTTTTCCCACAACTGCTGAAGATATCAAGAAAAATATCTTGCATCATGTGATGAGCTTTCAGGGGCGTGATCCGGAGCGGGCAGGTGAGAGTGATATCTATCGGGCGGTTGCCTATACCCTGCGGGATATTATGGTGGAAAAATGGATCAAGACCCAGAAGGCCTCGTACGCTAAGGGGAAGAAACGGGTTTATTACCTTTCTCTTGAGTTTCTGATCGGTCGTTCCCTGGGCAACAGTATGATTAATCTGGGGATTTATAATGAGGTGCAGCAGGCAGTTGAAGAGCTTGGTTTTGATATGGATCTGCTCCGGGAGGAAGAGGAGGACGCGGCCCTTGGTAATGGTGGATTGGGGCGACTGGCCGCCTGCTTCATGGATTCCATTGCCACCTTGAAGATCCCGGCTTACGGCTATGGCATTTTGTATGAATATGGTCTTTTTTACCAGCAGTTGATCGATGGCTATCAGGTGGAAAGCCCTGATAATTGGATGCGTTATGGAACACCTTGGGTTTTTCAGCGGAGTATGCCCGCCTTTCCAGTGCATTTTTATGGCCGGGTTAGCAGCTATCTGGATGCAGGTGGCAACTATCGGGCCCAATGGCTGGAGACGGAAGATGTCATGGCTTTGCCTTGTGATATCCTGGTGCCAGGATATCAGAATGATCATGTGATCAACATGCGCTTGTGGGCGGCCCACGCCTCCCGTGATTTGGATCTGAGTTTTTTCGGTAGGGGTGATTATATTGGTGCGGTCCAGAACAAGGTGAGTTCCGAGACCATCTCCAAGGTGTTGTATCCGCCGGATCATAATCTGGCCGGTCAGGAGTTGCGGTTGAAACAGCAATATTTCTTTGTGGCGGCCACCTTGCAGGATATCATGCGGCGCTATCAAAAGAAGTATTCAGATTTTAATACCTTCAGTGATATTATCGCTGTGCAGTTGAATGATACCCATCCGGCCATTGCTATTCCTGAACTGATGCGTCTGCTTCTTGATATTGAAGGTTTGATCTGGGAAAAAGCCTGGGATGTCTGCACTAAGACTTTTGCCTACACCAATCATACTCTTATGCCCGAGGCCCTGGAAAAATGGCATGTGGATCTGCTGGCCAAGGTGCTGCCCAGGCATATGGAGATCATCTATGAGATCAATCAGCGTTTTCTGGAGTTGGTTGCTCTGGCCTATCCCGGCGATATCGGCAGGCTGCGTGCCATGTCTATTATTGAGGAGGGGGATGTAAAAAAGGTGTGCATGGCTCATCTGGCCATTGTCGGCAGTCATTCGGTCAATGGGGTGGCCAAGCTGCATACCCGTCTGTTGAAGGAGAAGATGTTTAAACCTTTCCATCAGTTTTTTCCGGGTAAGTTTAATTCAAAAACAAACGGTATTACTCCGCGGCGCTGGCTGCTCAAGGCCAATTCAAACCTTGCTGAGCTGATCACCAGCAAAGTTGGTTCGGGATGGATTACGGAGCTCAGTCAGCTACGGGGGCTGGAAGCATGGGCTGACGACAGGGATTTTCAGACAGAATGGCGGGCAATTAAACGGGCCAATAAAGAGCGATTAGCAGTTTTGATCCAGAAACAATGCGGTGTTGAGGTGGATCTGGACTCGATGTTTGATATCCAGGTGAAACGCATCCATGAATATAAACGGCAACTCTTGAACTGCCTGCACGTTATCACCCTCTATCACAAGATCCTCAGGCGGCCGGATCTTGATCTTGCTGCCAGAACAGTTATCTTTGCTGGCAAAGCCGCACCTACCTACTGGAAGGCCAAGCTGGTTATCAAGCTGATCAACTCCATTGCCGCGGTTGTGAATAATGATCCACGGGTGGGGGTGCGTCTGCGGGTTGTTTTCCTTCCCAATTATAACGTGTCCCAGGCCGAGATAATCATGCCGGCCGCCGATCTGTCCGAGCAGATCTCGACCGCCGGCACTGAGGCCTCCGGTACTGGCAATATGAAGTTTTCGCTCAATGGTGCTCTGACCATAGGGACCCTGGATGGGGCCAATATTGAGATTCTGGAAGAGGTGGGACGGGAAAATATTTTTATCTTCGGGATGACGGCAGAAGAGGCTGAGTATGAGAAATTGAATATCAGCCGTACACCTATGGCCATCTGCCGTGATAATGAGGAGGTCGGTCAGACCATTGACAGTCTCCGCAACGGCTCTTTCAGCCGGGGTGACAAGGAGTTGTTCCGTCCCCTTGTTGACAGTCTGCTTGATCAGTATGATCCTTATCTTCTTCTTCTCGATTTTGAATCCTATCTTGCCTGTCAGGATCAGGTGAATGCTGCTTTTCTTGATCCTGTGGCATGGACCCGGAAGTCTATTTTGAATGTGGCCCGCATGGGGAAATTTTCCACTGACCGGACCATCAAGCAATATGCCAGAGAGATCTGGGGGGTACCGGTGGATGATGAGGATGCTTGAAGAGATCGGATATCTGGAGTTGCTTGATTCCATCTCTTGCAGGATGTGACTTGACCTTGGAACGAATATCAGGTATTTAGACCGTTACGAAATAATATTGATAAAAAAAGGGTCACAAGTTGAATAACTTGTGACCCTTTGAATTTACTGGAGGCGGCGAGCGGATTTGAACCGCTGAATCATGGTTTTGCAGACCAGTGCCTTAGCCGCTTGGCTACGCCGCCTTTTTGAGCAGACTTAAAAAAAGTATGCGAGCCACTTTATACCACAGTTTGTTTTTTTGACAAGGGGAAAATGGGTATGGATCTCGATTCACTGGCGCGGAAGAATAAGGAGGAACTCTCTTCTTTTGAGCAGATACTGGGGTATCGCTTTACTGATCTGCGTCTGTTGCAGAAGGCCTTGGTCCACGCCTCCTTTGCCTTTGAAAATTCTTTTCCCGGTCATAATAATGAAACGCTGGAGTTTCTGGGAGATGCGGTCCTCGATCTGGTTGTTGGTCATACCTTATACCAGCGCTTTCCGGCGATGCGCGAAGGGGAGTTGACCAAATTACGGTCGGCGCTCGTGAATGAAACCCATCTGGCCACTATGGCCAGGGATGTGGAGCTTGGGAAATTTCTGTGTCTGGGCAAGGGCGAGGATGCCTCCAACGGGAGAAACAAATCGTCCATTCTGGCCTGCGCCTATGAGGCGGTTGTCGGGGCGGTCTTTGAAGATGGCGGCTACGAGACGGTGCAAGATCTCGTCCTTCGTTTCTTTGTCCCGGCCTTTGAGGCCAAGAGAGAGGAGTTGTTGATCGCGGACGCCAAAAGCAGGTTACAGGAAGTCTTGCAGGAACAGTATAACGAGGCCCCATCGTATCGAGTGGATATGGAGGAAGGGCCGTCCCATCAGAAGGTGTTTACGGTATCGGTCATCTTTCGGGAGATTGTCTTGGGGACAGGAGCTGCCAGCTCTAAAAAAGAGGCCGAGCAACGGGCCGCAGCTATTGCCCTTGTTGAGCATGATCGCTTGATTTCCCGCTAGTGATGCCCTTCGTGTTTGTCGAAGGAGTTTGGCAATTGGTTTATATGATTCAAGAATGGAGAAGGATATGGAAGGAGTAAAAAAAACCGGACTGCGCCGTGTTATAAATGCCACCGGGTATTCGTTGTGCGGCTTGAAGACAGCCTGGCTGACGGAGGCGGCATTCCGTCAGGAGGCCCTGCTGATGGTAATTATGTTGCCCCTCGCCCTCCTGCTGGGGAAGAATGGCGTGGAGCGAGCCTTGCTGATAAGTGTCTGTATGGTAGTGCTGGTGGCTGAGCTGTTGAACTCAGCCATTGAGGCCGTGGTTGACCGTATTGGCCTGGATCATCATCCTTTGGCTGGGGCGGCAAAAGATCTGGGATCTGCCGCCGTCTTTGTCAGTCTTGTTATGGTGGTGATGGTCTGGAGTCTTGTGTTGTTTGATTCGCTGTGATTATTTTTGTTAATTTTTCCTGTAAAGGTAGCACGATAGCATGAAACAGGGTCTGAAAATCAACAAATTGGATAAGCCTTCTTTCTACAGGATGGCTCTGGCGTTTGTTTTGCGCCCCAAGATGAACAGCAGCCAGTTGATTTTAGTGACCTCTCTGATTCTGGTCGCATTCTATAATAATGCCTTCTGGGCAGAGATCCTGAGGATTGCCGCTGATTCTCAACAAAATCGTTTTTTTCTTGCTTCCATCTTTCTCCTGCTTGTGGCTTTTCTCAATCTCTGTCTTTCCCTGGTCAGTTTTAAATATATTCTCAAACCTGCTGTGATCCTCATCTTGTTTGTCGCCACCTTTGCTGCCTATTTCATGAAAACCTATGGCATCATAATTGATGAATCGATGGTCAAAAATGTCCTGGCAATAAATGTGGACGATTTCTCTGAATTGTTGAACGTCAAGATGTTTTATTATCTGGTGGTCCTTGGCGCGATTCCGTCTTTTCTGGTTCTGCGCTCCGAGATCCGGTACAAGCCATTGGTGAGAGAGCTATTTATGGCGTTGGGCGCCGTTCTTACAAGTATGGTGGTCCTGGTGGTCATCCTGGTGCTTTTTTATAAGGATTATATTTCGTTGGGGAAAAATTATAATTATGTGCGCCATCTGCTGAATCCGGTGAGTCCCCTCTATGAGGTGTTCTCGTTTGGAAGGAGGACGGTAGCCAATGGCAAGGTTGTGGTCAGACCCATTGGTGAAGATGCGAGAATAGCAAAAACGTGGCAGGAGAGGGGCAAAAAAAATCTAGTGATTCTGGTTGTCGGAGAGGCGGCACGGGCCCGTAATTTTTCGCTCAATGGATACGAGCGAAAGACCAATCTGTTTCTGGAGAAAGAGGATGTTCTCAACTTTACCAATACCTATTCCTGCGGGACAGTGACCACCACCTCTCTGCCCTGTATGTTCTCTCATTTTGGTCGGGAGTCCTTCAGCGACTTCAAGGCTGATCGTCACGAGGGGCTTCTCGATGTCTTGTCGCATGCGGGTGTCCAGGTTCTGTGGCGAGAAAATAACTCGGGATGCAAAGGGGTATGCAAACGGGTGGAAACAGAAAATATGGCGAGTCTGCAGGTGGCGGATCTTTGTGTCTCGGGTGAATGCCAGGATATGATCTTGTTGCAGGGGCTGCAAAAATATATCGATCAGACAGCCAAGGATACCTTTATTGTCCTGCACCAGAAAGGGAGTTACGGACCGGAATATTATCGGAGGTCGCCGCCAGGGTTCAAGGCTTTTGTCCCGGAGTGCACAACGAATCAGCTCCAGGAGTGTCGGGGCGAGGAACTGTTGAACGCCTATGACAACACGATTGTCTATACGGATTACTTCCTGTCTCAGGTGATTGATCTTCTGAAGAAAAACAGCGAGCAGTTTAATGTCGCCATGCTCTATCTCTCGGATTATGGCGAATCGCTTGGTGAAAAGAATATCTATCTCCATGGGCTGCCCTATATCATTGCCCCGGATGAACAGAAGCATATCCCTTTTATCCTCTGGTTTGCAGATGCCTTTTTGAAAGGGAATCGTATCGACAGGAGCTGTCTGCAAAAAAAAGTAAATGAGGAGCTGTCTCATGATAATCTGTTTCCTTCTGTTTTAGGGCTGATGGGGGTTAAGACGGAGATGTATAATAAGGATCTTGACATCTTTGCTGGTTGCCGGCAGTAGCTTTTCTTTCTGTTCTGAATCTAAAGTTGATTGAAATATGCCTTTAGTTATTCCCATTTTTATTCCGCATCAGGGCTGTCCGCAGCAGTGTCTCTTTTGTAATCAGCATTCGATCACGGGTGAGAAGGAAGGCAGGGTGGATGTGGCCATGCAGGTGGCGGCCACCATCCGGGAATGGCTGTCTCGGCCCCGACGTCCGGCGCCGGAGCGACCGCAGGTGGCGTTCTTCGGAGGCTCGTTTACCTGTCTGCCCCGAGCCCGTCAGGAGGAGCTACTGGCGGCGGTTCAGCCCTTTCTGCAATCAGGTCAGGTGGGGTGTGTCAGAATCTCTACCCGGCCTGATTGTGTGGATCAGGATGTGTGCTCTTTCCTTCTGTCCCAGGGGGTGCGCATTGTTGAGCTGGGTGTGCAGTCCCTTGATGATCGGGTGTTGCAGGCATCTTGGCGCGGCCATAATGCGGATCATTCCAGGCGGGCCGTTGCTCTGTTGCAGGCGGCGGGGATGGAGGTGGGGATTCAATTGATGCCTGGCCTGCCCCTGGAGACGACGGGTTCCTTTCTGCGGACGGTGCGGGAGGTGGTGGCTCTTGCGCCTGCCTTTGTTCGTCTCTATCCGGTCCTGGTGGTGGAGCATGCAGGGCTGGCGGAGATGTACCGGCGGGGTGAGTATCAGCCCCTGTCCATGAACCGGGCCCTTGCCCTGACCTGTCGGGCCAAGGAAATGCTGATGGCGGCATCGATCCGGGTGGTGCGCATCGGGCTGCAGCCGTCAGCAGCGCTGGAGCGCGAACTGCTGGCCGGGCCATATCATCCTGCCTTTGGAGAACTGGTGGCGAGCAGAATCTGGCTAAAGAGGATTCGGCCCTTGCTGGTCGCTTGTCCAATTGGTAGACGGGTAACAGTACAGATTTCCCCCCGTGATCTCTCCGCAGTTATCGGGATGAAACGATTAAATATGCAACGATTTGAGCGGTTGGGGCTTGCCGACAGATTGGAAATTGTAACGGATACAAACATGAAACGAGGAACATTGCTCTATGCTGTCAATTAATCATCTGGATGTCCGCTTTGGCGAGAAACATCTGTTCAAGGATATCTCCCAGCGGGTCCATGCCGGCGACCGGGTTGGTCTGGTCGGGGTCAACGGGGCCGGCAAGTCAACCCTGCTCAAGATCATGGCCGGGGTCTCTGCCTGTGATGACGGGGTGATTACCAAGTCCAAACATTTTACCGTGGGCTATCTGCCCCAGGAAAGCAGCGCTCTGGTTTCAAAGAACACCTTGTACCAGGAGGCGGAAAGCGCCTTTGATGAGATCCTGACCCTGCAGAAGGAGGCGGATTTTCTCCATGATCAGCTGGCGGTGACGGATCAGGAGTCTGAACTTTTTGCGGCTATGGTGGAGCGGCAGGGGGAGCTGCAGCATCAACTGGAAGGGCATGATGTCTATACCATTCGGGCCAGGGTGGAAAAGGTGTTGCTGGGGCTGGGCTTCAAACAGACGGACATGGACGCGCCGGTGACCAGCTTTTCCGGCGGCTGGGTCATGCGCCTGATGCTGGCCAAGATGCTGCTGGTGTCACCTTCGCTGCTGCTTCTCGATGAGCCGACCAACCATCTGGACCTGGAGTCGCTGACCTGGGTGGAGGAGTTCTTTCGTTCCTGTCAGGGGGCAATGGTGATTATCTCCCATGACCGGACCTTCCTCGACAAGATTACCAAAGCGACCTGGGAGTTGAGTCTGGGCAGGTTGTCGGTCTACAAGGGGAACTACTCCTATTATATCAAGGAAAAGGCGGAGCGGCGGATTATTGAAAAGGGGGCTTATGATAATCAGCAGGCCAAGATCAAGCAGACCATGCGTTTTGTTGAGCGCTTCCGGGCCAAATCCACCAAGGCCAAGCAGGTGCAGAGCCGGGTCAAGCAGCTTGACAAGATTGATATGATTGAGCTCTCCGACGATGAACAGCAGATCCGTTTCACCTTTCCGCCCGCTCCCCCTTCCGGCCGTGATGTCCTGGAGATTGAGGGATTGAGCAAAAGCTATCAGGGGCGGCAGGTCTTTCACGATGTCAATCTGCAGTTGCAGCGAGGAGACAAGGTGGCAGTGGTGGGGGTCAATGGTGCCGGCAAGTCAACCCTGATCAAGATCATCGGCGGGCAACTGGACCATGATACCGGCGAGATCAAGCTGGGCCATAATGTGCAGCTCTCCTATTTCGGTCAGCATCAGGCCCAGGAGCTGTCGCCCACCCTGTCGGCACTGGAGACCATGGCACTCTCCGGCGCCGATTTGACGGTTACCCGGACGCGTTCTCTGCTGGGGGCCTTTTTGTTCAGGGGTGAAGAGGTGGATAAGAAAGTGGCAGTTCTTTCCGGCGGTGAAAAGAGCCGGCTGGCCCTGGCCAAGATGATTGCCAAACCGGCCAATCTCATGCTTCTGGATGAGCCGACCAACCATCTGGATATCAGTTCCCAGGAGGTGCTGCAGGAGGCCATGGCCCAGTATGACGGCTGTATCGTTGTCGTCTCGCATAACCGCTATTTCCTTGATAGCTTCGTCAACAAGGTGCTGGAGGTCAAAGACGGCCAGGTGGCCCTTTATGAAGGGAATATAACCGAATATCTGTACAAGATAGGCCTGGCGAATGAAGAAAAGAAGAGCGCCGGTGCCCAGACCCAGACGTCTGGAGATGGCAGCGAGGTTGAACATTCACGGGAATCGAAAAAGGAAAAGCGGCAGCAGGAGGCCCTGGAACGGAAGGAGCGCAGCCGTAAGCTTGCTCCCTGGAAGAAAAAGTCGGAAGAGGCGGAAAGGCAGATCGCCAGCCTGGAAGTCCGTAAGGAGGAACTTGAGACCCTGATGGCTGACCCGGAACTCTATTACAATGAGCAGGCCTGGGCCAAGACCAGTAGTGAATACGACCAATGTAAAAGCCATTTAGAGCGTTGGTACGGTCAGTGGGAAGAGGCCCAGGCGGAGATTGAGGACATCGAGGCCAGTTTTTTGACGCTTTGATCATGAGGGTGAAAAAAGATGAAAAGGCACCTCTGTATTTGCTGCTTTCTCTGTGACAGGGTGAGAGGTGTTGATGGTTACCGCTCTCAAATCTGACCTGAATCTAAGAGTGATTTTGTCCCTGTAATTCTTTACCGGCCCTTTGTTAAAAATACTTGCCAGTTTTCCCCGTTTCGGGGTACCCTGTTTTGTCTGGTCAAGTTCAGAAATGCGGCTTTCTGCTTACAACGTCAAGGTCGGTCGGAGTCTCGTTTCGCTTGCTGGTATAGCTCGCCTGCTCCAGTGATTGTCCTGGCGGAAGAGCGGCCTTTATGAAGGAATGTTCAGAAAGACGTCAGTTGTTCAGAATGGCTTCTTGCAGTATCAAGACAAATAATACTTGTTTGGGAAAAAGGTTTTGTTTGTATTGTCATTCATCGCAGCTTTAGTTATCTGCATACCCAGTTCATCCTCTCTTGCATGGGATAAATTATGAAAATCTATTCACCGTGTCGTCTCTCTTGTTTGTGTCTCCTGTTTTCTTTCCTTGTCACTTTCGTTCCGGCCCATGCTGCGGAAAAGCATTCGGCAGTTGCCTTTCTTCCTTTCACGGTGAATGCCTCCAAGGACATGTCCTATCTTCGTGACGGCCTGGGCGAAATGCTGGCCAGTCGTTTGTCGGCGGAGGCCGGGGTCGTTGCGGTTGATAAAAAAACAGTGGATGCTGCTTTGGGGGCAGGGGGCAAGGTCGATCCAAATCAGGTGGAGGCCCTGGCTGGCAAGTTGGGGGCGAACTATCTTCTGTATGGAAGTGTTACTTCGCTGGGCGGCGGTATGAGTTTAGACGCCCGCGTCTATTCGGTGGCAACAAAGAGCAGTGAAACCTTTTATGCGACAGCTGCCAAGGAAGGGGATGTGATGACCGCCATTGATAACCTGGCCTGGTCAGTGCTGGAAAAGACCTTCCAGAAAAAACGGCCGGGTGGCGGGGCGGCGGCTCCAGTTGCGGCGGTTGCTGGCGCGGAGTCAGGGGCCCTGCAAACAGCCCATCCGGATCGTACCTTCAGGGCTACAGCCGGTTTGGGAAATTCGTCTCTGCTGTGGAGTGAGGGTGCCAGTCAATTCTTTAAGACCCGCAATGTACCGCTTTCCCTGGAAGCGATAGCCATCGGTGATCTGTTTGGCGATGGCACACTGGAAGTGGTTATGGCTGATCGGGAAAAGG
>CAITDH010000129.1 GCA_903891045.1 uncultured Desulfobulbaceae bacterium
AAACTGGATCGAAGATGAGCATCTTTAACATTCCCTTCCTGTAAAATTTATTTTTAAAATCAGCTAATTAGAAAATTAAACTAATAACGTTATTTTTTCTTGTGCGCATCGTTATTTTTTGATAAATATAGCGCCAATAAATAATCTGCCTGAATATCAACCTCAACAATCAAAGGAGAAGAGCATGAAAAAAATCTACATCTACGGGGCCGTCCTGATGTGTTGCTGCACGACTGGAGGGTTTGCAATGGCATCCGGCGCCGACAACGGACCAGCGGAGATAACACTTCAGACCACCGTTGACGCCCAAAAAACGCCGAGACCAGCATTTTTCCCCCATCAAACGCATCAAAAACTGGGGTGCGAAAAATGTCATCATGGCAAAGGCGCTGATGGAAAAAAATCAGCCTATGTTAAAGGGCAAAAAATTGAAAAATGCGAGACCTGCCATAACGATAAAACCGGTATGCCGGAAAAATTAGCGAATCTCAAGCGTGTCAGCCATATACTCTGTATGGAATGTCACTTGGAGAATGATAAGGAACTCATCAAATGCGGAACCTGTCATACAAAAAAATAAACCGACAAGCCATTGAGTTACCAAACTATTAAGGAGAAAAAAATGAGTTGTGACGACAAAGATGTTTGTAAAGATTGTGAAGATGGGCTATCCCGGCGTCAATTGATGACCGGGGCCGGGGCGCTGGCTGCAACCACAGCACTTGCGCACTTTGGCGGGTTGTTAAAATCGGCGGAAGCCAATGGCGGACCGACAGAAACATGGCCCTGGCCCTACGAAAAGCTCGACCCGACAGAGACAGCGGAACTGGCCTATAAGGAATGGTATCGTCTTTTTTGCGGTGGCGCCGTTATCAGCAGTGTTTTTACCCAGCTCAGAGAAAAAGTCGGAGAACCGTACAAGTCTTTTCCAATTGACGCCTTTGTCTTTCTTGAAGGCGGTGTGGCTGGCTGGGGCACGATTTGTGGTTCCAATGCCGGCGCCAATATCGTTGCCAATGTGATCTTGGGACCACGCATTACCGGCAAAGAAGGTGCTGAAAATGGTCATCTGATTGGCGCTGACATGCTGGACTGGTACGGCAGGCAAGCAATGCCTGTTTTCGTCCCCAAAAATCCAAAAGTAGATCCAAAAGACATCCCTCATACCATCAGTGAATCCCCTCTCTGCCACGTTTCGGTCGGCAAATGGATGGCAGTTACCGACAAACCCATTGGCAGTCCGGAGCGGAAAGACCGCTGCGCCCGGGTAGCGGCCAGTGTTGCCTATCATCTGGTTGAACTGCTGAACGACTGGAAAGACGGGAAATACAAGAAAACGAGTGAGTGGACGCCTGTTACGACATTTGGCATCAACGCCCAGCAGAATTGTACGGAATGTCATAGCGGTGGTGTCCCACAGGCTCCCATGGCCAAAAAATGATATTTTTTTGCCAATCGTTATCTTTTTATTAGTATGTCTGTCGTTATTTTCAAAAAGAAGAAAGATCAAAGGGAGAAAAGAGATCAGCGCTCCGTGAAAGGCCGGGCGCTGATCTCTTTTCAAATAATCACAAATACCTATGACAGATGACATCGCCCCATACAGACAAATGAGCGAAACAGCTTTACCGGCAAACATAGAGCGGCGATATTTTCTCCGACCGATGTGTGCCTTCGCAACATTAGTCCTTCAGCGCTTGTCTCAACACTTTTTGACCTGTTTCTGCCTGTACCCAATGGTGGTTCAGGATATGCCATAGATCTTACCGGACAGATTAAGCCATACTCCTTGCTCGGTGGTTTCTCGTTGTTAACAATGCGTAATCATTTCAATATTTCTGTGCTTTCTGCAGTTTTCAAACCACATGCTATTCTCCTTCATGAAGTCCACGCTAATCGTTAGCCAATAGTCCCTGCAGGTTGTGTACAGTCTGCCTTTTTGTGACGGTCACTTCATTTTAGGACTCTATGCGACAAAAACGTATGTTCCCGGCACTCTGTTTTTCCTTGCCTGTGTTCCACGCAATTACAGCACAGACAAGCATTTCCCATGGAAATGTCATTCCCTGATCGTCCTGGCATGGAATTTGATAATAGAAAGAACAGAAGAAGACACATATTTTTGCAATGCGTTATCCCAGTTTGCAATAACGTTAATAAGCAGGATCTCTCATGACCAAACGAAAACGATGCCCACTGGAATCATCAGACGAACTACACAGTCCCCTGGGCTGGCCCGAACTGGAGGGACCAGCCATTGATCTTCTGGAAGCAATAGCCCAACATTGTTCCATCAACCAGGCAGCCAAGGTGGTCGGTCTGAGCTACAAGTCGGCCTGGGAGCACGTGGAGACCCTGAACAACCTCTCCGATCAGGATCTTGTGATTAGAATAGTGGGTGGCTCTGGAGGCGGGGGCACAGTCCTGACCGATGCCGGTCAGCAATTCCTCGACAAAGCCCAGATTCTGCGCCGGGAATTTAAGCGGTTTATGACACTCTTTGCGGGAAATCCCCAAGAGGCTTTGCAGACACTCAAAACTATACGGAGATTCGAAATGAAACTGAGCGCACGGAACATCTGGGCTGGTCAGGTCACCAATATCCAGACGGGAGCGGTAAACAGCGTCGTTGAGGTTGCCTTGAAAGGCAAGGATTCACTTGTATCCGTTATTACCAACAACAGTGTAGAACGGCTTGGACTCCAGCCCGGCACCGAAGTGCTCGCCATCGTCAAGGCGTCATCGGTTCTTATCGGACGCAATCTCCAAAAAGATCATCTGTCGGCTCGCAATATCTTGACCGGCACGGTCGGCCATATTGTTACAGGTGCGGTAAACGATGAAGTGACGATCCAGCTTGCCGGCGGTAGTACAGTTACCGCGATTATTACCCAGGAGAGTGTTCGTCATCTGGAACTCATCCCGGGAGTGGAGGCCTGCGCCATAATCAAGGCGTCCAGCGTGCTCCTGGCCGTTACCTGAAAAAGCGACAGGTCTCTTATCAGCGATCAAAGGAGAAGAATATGCTTTATTTTCCCTACATACTGCTTGTCTTGTTTATCTTCATTGGCATTCAATATCTATTGGAAGTTCACATGGGCAGCTCCATCTGCATGTATGACGCCGAGTCAGGACTCTTATCCCCGGACTGCACACCGAGCAAAAGTTCTCCCTGTCAGTTTATGGAAATAGCAGTGCCCCTGCAGCTCGCAGCTATCGGCCTGACCCTCCTTGCCTGCAACCTTCTATCAGGCGTTCTACTGATCCTTCTATCTGTATTTTTGTTTTGCCTGTGCAGAAAAAAATTATCAACAAGCAAGTAAATCTCTCATTGTTACCATGGTGGTAAAGGAGAACAGGATGAATTCTCAATGAAAATCGACCAACAATAATCAATTCAAGCAGAGCAACAATTGCGGATTTCGGGTTCTTCCGGATTGAGCGTACTTGCCCAGAAGAAATGAATAGTAAAAAGAGTGGACATGTAGTCCTTATCAAAGCAACCAAGCAAAAGATAAGGAGGATTCCACATGTCCACGAGCTTACTCTATCATGGTTTTGGTATCGTTGGGTATCACTATATTCGCACAGAATACCGGGAAGGAGATGTAATCTTCACTGTATCCAGGAAGAAATTCAGTCTTTGCTGCCCAGTTTGTAAAAGCCAAAGGATCATAAAGCATGGCTCGCATCTTCGATGGTTTCATTCTCTACCCATCGGCAAGAAAGCGACCTATATAAAAACTGAGATTGCTCGGGTGGAATGTAAAGATTGCAAAACAATCCGCCAATCAGATATTGGGTTTGCTGATCCTCGTTTGACATACACCAGAGCCCTTGGGCGATATGTTCTCGATCTGGCGAAACATATGACAATTGTGGATGTTTCCAGGCACTTGGGGTTGAGCTGGGATATCATAAAAGGCATCCAGAAGAAATATTTACAAAAGAAATATGACAAGCCGGATCTCAAGAAATTGAAGCGGATAGCAATTGATGAGATCTATGTCGGCAAGAAACGCTATCTTACGGTAGTACTCGATATTCTTAGCGGGGCAGTGGTTTTTGTCGGCGACGGCAAAGGAAACGATGCCCTGGAGCCATTTTGGGAGAGATTGCGACGATATCGAAAAGTGAAGATTGAAGCTGTCGCCATAGACATGTCACCGGCATATATAAAAGCAGTTCGTGAAAATTTAAAGAAGGCAGTGATCGTTTTTGATCATTTCCATGTGATAAAATTGTTCAACGAAAAAGTATTCGACTTCAGGCGACAACTGTTTAATAAGACAACAGATATTTCACAACGCAAAGTCATCAAAGGAACACGCTGGCTTTTGCTGACCGCGAAGGAAAAACTTGAAGACAAGGAAGAGCAGACCCAGCGGCTGAAGCAAGCCTTGGAAATCAATAAACCTCTGGCCACTGTGTACTACATGAAAGAGGATTTGCGACAACTCTGGTGTTGGATTGGTGATAAGAAAGCTGCCGAATGGCATTTGCGTAGCTGGATCGCCATGGCTCGAAGTTCTGGTCTAGCGATGTTAAAGAAGTTTGCAACGACCTTGGAAGAACACTTTGATGGCATTTTGGCCTATTTTGATTTTGATTGTTTATCGACAGGCCCTCTCGAAGGTACCAACAACAAAATCAAGACCATGCAGAGGAAAGCTTATGGCTACAGAGATATGGAATTCTTCAAATTGAAGATAATGGCACTTCATGAAACCAAGTACGCTTTAGTCGGATGAACCGGATTTTTTCGTATCTACGGCAGGGTAGAAACGCCCCTTGTTATCGGCATCATGGTTCTGCTCGAAAGAAATGGCTGGCGAACGTTGAAATTGTAGAATAATTTTTGTCGCCTATCGTTATTTTTAAATAAAGACAACGACAGGCTACCCATATGCGTATTTTTTTATAAAGGAGGGTCTTTTCCTATGAATAAGGCATCTGCATCAACAATAGATTTAAAGAACCTGAACTGGAACAGGGTATGGAGTGAAGCCAGAAGGAAATGGAAACATGACCAGAGCGACAATACATACTGGAACCGTCGCACCACCTCATTTGCCAAACATACCAGGACAAGTGGTTATGCCCGCAATTTTCTGCGTTTCATAAACCCACAACCGGAATGGAGCATCCTTGATATTGGCTGTGGCACAGGAACACTGGCCATCCCCCTTTCCGGTCTGGTACGGACTGTCACCGCCATTGATTTTTCGGATGTCCTGATCTCCATCCTGGACAAGAGATGCTGGGAACAGGGTATCACCAATGTGGCCACCCAGGTTCTTGGCTGGGAAGATGACTGGGAACCCGCAGGGATCAGAAAGCACGATGTGGCCATTGCTTCACGTTTACTGGTGGTGGAGGATCTTCAGGCCGCCCTGATAAAGCTCGATCGTATAGCCAGGCACCGGATCTTCATCACCTCGCTGGTGGGTGACGGCCCTTTTGACCGAAAGATTTTTGAGGCAATTGGGCGAGACCTGGACCGGGGACCTGATTATGTCTATGCCTATAATCTCCTCAACCAGATGGGCATCTTTGCGGATATCACCTTTGTGGCAAACGGAGACAACAACAAAACCTATATTGATATCGATGATGCCGTGAGAGACCTGCACTGGATGCTCAGCGACATCACAGCCGTGGAGGAATCCAGACTAAGAGCGTATCTGGAACAGCATTTCGTGAAAACAAAAAAAGGATGGGTACTTTCGTATCAACATCCTGTTCGCTGGGCGATTATTTCATGGAAAAAGTCATGATTAATCCCAGTCTATAAAAAACAATTCAGAAAAAGAGAGGACAACATGATGAAAAAAGGCATTATGATTCCACCGGGTAATTGTGTCATCATTGAAATGGAAAAGCGGGTCTCTTTAGGATACAGAGGGGCCGTCCTGCTGAGTGAGATCCAGACATGCGGCTCACTTTCCCATTCTGCGGCATCCTCAAAGATAGATCTCGGTCATGCCCATGATCTGATTCTGGAGCTGAACAGCACCTTTTCTCAACCACTGGTTGAATTTACAGGAAATCTGAATGATACGGATGTGGTCACATTGACTGAAAAAGGAAAAACAACAGTTCGTTCCTATTGGGGCCTGTTTGAATCAGCGTGTTTATCCATTATGGAAGAGCGCAGCAGACATTATTAATGACATTCTTCACTTCCAAAAAAACAGCGCATGTTGACGGCATTAGCACACCATCAACATGCGCATCTTTACTCCTTCGGACTATATGTCCTGATCGTATCGATGCTGGCCCAGTCATAGTAGGTATTGATATTTGTGCCGTCCGCTCCATCTTCGGAGATGCGGACAAATTCCCCTAAAAAAATAACGGCAGAGTCATACATCTTGCCCTCGTTGATCTGCAGAGTAACACCCTTGCGCAGTTTCCTCGACAGTGTGCCATGGACCGGCATTGAGGCATATTCAAATATTTTTTCCCAAGTTTCTTTCATGCTTCCATCCTCCTTTTATCATATGAATTAACCAGCCTATCTCATCACTGCAGAAAGGTTCGCAGACAGATGAGTTCCGTTGTCTTCCAGCCCAGACTCCGGTAGAAATCAAGGGCCGAGACGTTATTGCGGTCGGCCAGGAGTTGTAGGCGCGATACCTTCTTCGCCCTGGCCCAATCACTGAGCGCTGCCATCAACAGACGGCCCACACCGCGCCCGCGCCACTGCTCATCAACCACCACATCTTCAACCAGCAGGGACAGACCACCCTCAGCTGTGGAGACAAGCAACTGCCCGCTACACATGCCGATCACCTGACCTGCAGACTCGGCAACCAGCACACAGCCGCGTTCATTTTCAAGCATCAGGGCTAGGCCCAACCGCTGTCTCCGCTCATCAAAGACAAAATCCTCTTCAATTGAAAAAAGCGCGGCCAACAAAGAGACCAGGCTGACAAGGTCAGCAGCTTCTGCGGTTCGTATTTTCACCCTTACGTCAGACATGGATCGTCTTTCCTGTTATCATCAGATCGTGCAGCAAGATTCATCAACCGGGTTGGCTCGGTTCAAAAAATTCGATACGGATATTTTCATCATCAGCCGGGGTTAACGTATACCGGCCGCCATCCGTGAAGGTCATCCCATAAGTCGCGGCAACGTTTATCAACTTGGCAATGGAGTCCTTGATCTCACTTGCTTCCGCCTCGCTGTTGGTATGGATAAGAAGTTCCTTGTTGTCGGCGGTGAATTCCAGGAGAAAGGCATTGTGTTCCAAAAACGCCAAATCTTCATAGGCGTAGGATATCCCCATCCCGGCGGATTCAACAATTTCCGTGACCAGCCCCAAGGGTTTCAGATTCATTTTTCATCCTTCCCGTCTAAAAGTTGTTTTTCTACCAATGTCTGCAGCCTG
>CAITDH010000130.1 GCA_903891045.1 uncultured Desulfobulbaceae bacterium
CAGGAAGGTGATAGCTGAGTTTCCTATAGAGGCACTTACTGAAATGAACGTAGCAGAGAGGTTTGGTTTCCACTATTGACGACTGACCTCATTCAGAGCAAAAGTCCAATTCACGCTGAACCAAAACAAATTAAAGGACCAAACAACTATTTTGAAAATTTATCATAGAATGGCATGTCAGTGATAGAGAGCAATGGTGCTCAGGAGGGTATAGAGGCCAATCCAGAAAAGAATAACGGTGCGAAGCTGTAAATAATATTTATTGTGTCTCTGCAGAAATAACAGGGCGATGAGGAGAACGCCGGGGAAGAGAACTCCAGCTAGTAAGGGGGGTAGGAATTTGAGCAGTTCCTGGAGGCCGAGAAAAAACCAGGGGCCAGCGATATGAAAAACCCCCAATTTTTCAGGTTCAAAAGGGGCGGTTGGTAGCAGGCAGCACAGGAGGATCAGGGCGGTCAGCACGGGGTGATGGCGGAAAGAGGTGCGGTATTTGCGCAGATGCTCCCATGCAAGAACCCCCCATACGAGTCCAAGCCCTAAGACATGATTGATATAAACCCGTTTCAAGCTGTCATCGGTAATGGAAAAAAGGAGATCATTCAAGGTGTTGCCGATTCCTGGAATGGCGCTGATGATATTTTCGGCAATCAGGCCGGCAGAGGAGCCGGTGCTGTCTGCGCGCAGGATGTAACCGGTAAAGAGGATGAGCAGGGCCACGGGCAGCGTAGCGATCAGCCTGATCCATTGCCATCGGCCATAGGCGTCTGTCCGGTCAAGGATGACCCAGAGATGGACCAGGGTCAGGAGGAAGAACAGTTGGCTGGAATAGAAATGCAGCGCTCGGAAAGACGCGCCAAAAGGCACCAATACATCGAGTGAGCTTGCCGAATAGAGCGGAGTGGCCGGATTGTACTGAAAGGCCACCAGCACGCCGGAGAGTACCGAGATAAAAAGGGCGATCAGGTTCCATTCACCCCATTTGATGCCCGCTATGTTCTCTTTGAACAGGGAGTTCATGGGGAGTGGCTTTGAGTGATTGTCAGATGGTGACAATGTATCCCCTTGCATTATCAAGTTTTTCTACCTTAAAACGGGGAAGCTGTCTTTTGGCCGGCCCTTGAATGACAAGGCCTTCAGGGGTGAAACGGGATTGGTGGCACGGACATTCGAGGAACCCTTCTTTTTCCCGATAATTGATCTTGCAGCCGAGATGGGTGCATTTTCTGGATACGGCCCAGGGGCCTTGTTTGCTCTCGAAGAGAATGAAGTCCGGGCCCAGGAAAAAAGCGCCAGGGGCAAGGGTGGCCTTGACCTCAACCAGGCGCGGTTGGGTTGGTACCTTGTAGCCAAGAAAGCGCAGGATCGGATAGCAGAGGGCAAGCAGACCAACGACCAGAAAGAAATGCCGTCTGGTTTGTGGTGGCCGGGGGTGAGGGGTTTTTGCGCACGGCATGATATGTGGTGGTTCAGAGGCGCGTTTGGTTTCAGGAGGAAAAGGCGTCTATGAGGAGCTTGTTCACATGTGCTGGAACCAGTTCGCTCACGTCTCCGCCATGCCTGGCCGCGTCTTTGATAATGGAAGAGCTGATGAAGATCCAGCGGAAGGCCGGCATCAGAAAGAGGGTGTCCACATCGCGCTCAAGTTTCCGGTTCATCAGTGCCAGTTGAAACTCGTAATCAAAATCTGATACCGCCCGCAGCCCGCGAATAATCGCCTTGGCGCCACGCTGCATCGCGTAGTTGACCAGAAGGCCGGAGACTGCGGCGACTTCGATGCGCGATTCGTCGGCAGGAAAGCATTGCTTGATCATCTCGATGCGCTCATCGAGTGTGAACAGCGGGGTCTTCCCAGGATTTATGGCAATGGCAATAATGACGTGGTCAAAAAGATTTAAGGCTCGGTTGATGATATCCAGGTGGCCCATGGTGATGGGATCAAATGTGCCTGGATAGACCGCAAGGGTGTGAGGTTTTGTGCATACTTCCTGGGTCATGGAGGTGCTCATCAGGTTGTTTGGTCCTGCAAGGGTTGATAGAACCAGAAACCGGCCTCGCCATATTTGCGCTGGTCCACCAGGGTCAGTCTGGTCAGACGTTCCGGCAGGGTTTCTTTGGCGCGCTCTTCGACGATGAGCAGGGTGTGCTTGCGCAGGAGGGAACTTGTGTCAAGGGCGTGGAGAAGCTGAATGGCCAGACCTTGGGAATAAGGGGGGTCAAGAAAGATCAGGTCAAAACCGGCAGGTGACTGGAGCTTTTTTGAAAAATAAGGCAGGCCTTTACGCAGGTCGTGTTTGATCAGGGTGGCAGGTGTGGGCATATCCAGAGGGAGACCGGTTGGGTCAGCGTTGTGAACATCAGGGTGTTGACTGAGTGCGTTCATGCAGACCTGAATATTCCTGCTGATAAGATCAAGGGCCTGAGGATGAAAATCGACAAAGTAGACGTTTTGGGCCCCACGGCTCAGCGCTTCAATTCCCAAGGCCCCGGTTCCGGCAAAGAGATCAAGAACCGAGGCGCCAAGAACCCGATCGGCAATGATGTTGAAGATTGCCTCCCGAGCTCGATCAGATGTCGGGCGAATGATATCTTCCCGTGCCGGTGGCGTGAACAGTTTTCGGCCTTTGCCTTTGCCGCTGATAATCCGCACTTATTTATAGTTGGCGACAAAATATTCAGCAATCTGGACGGCATTGAGGGCCGCACCCTTGAGGATATTGTCGGATACCACCCACATGTTGATACCGTTGGCAATAGATTCATCCTCGCGGATTCTGCCCACCAGAGTCTCGAATTTTCCTTCACAGTCAATAGCTAATGGGTAGCGGGCCAGAGTCGGTTCATCGACAAGCTGGACGCCAGGGGCATGGGATAAAAGCTCCTTGACTTCAGCGGCGCTGATCTTCTTTTTGGTCTCGATATTCACGGCCTCGGAGTGTCCGTAAATGACCGGTACCCGTACCGCGGTGGCGGTGACGCCGATGGTGTCGTC
>CAITDH010000131.1 GCA_903891045.1 uncultured Desulfobulbaceae bacterium
AACACTTAACGGGAACAGAGCCATTGTTTAAAAGCATAATCCTTTTTAATTTCTTTATTCCAGGCCACGTTCTATAGCAATTTTTTTACTGCACCAGCTATTGAACCAGCATCCAGGCCTTGCCTGGCGTACAACTCTGCAGGCTGCCCTGAGCCGCCGTAAAACTGCACCCCGCATCTCTTGAAAGGAACAGCCTTGCCGGACTCGGCAAGCACCAGGGCAACCATGGCCCCCAGTCCAGTATCCACATGATGATCTTCAACGGTTACCACTGGCCCCTTGGCCGCGGCCTCAAGAACAGCATCCTTGTCCATCGGCACTAGGGAGGCCATATTCAGCACACCCACAGATTTTCCTTCCTTGGCCAACAAAGCCCATGCCTCCATCACCGTTGGGGTGAGCGCCCCATAGGTAATAATGGTGGCATCAGAGCCCCGACGCAACCAGTCGGCCTTCCCTGCCTGGAAGGTGTAGTCGGCATCATAGAAGGGGGTTCCATCTTCTTTCAAAATCACCGGGGTGATTGATCGTCCCATGCCGACAAAGACGTTCCCGGCATGGGTGGCGGCAAAACGGATAATCCGGTCGGTCTGGTTGGGATCAGCCGGCATGAATACGGAAAAGCGGAAGAAATTGCGGGTCAGCCCCAAATAATCAATACACTGATGGGTCGGGCCATCCTCCCCCACATCCAGCCCCACATGGGTGGCAACCACCTTGACATTGGTATGATTAAAGTCATTGATGCGGGTCTGATTATAGACCTCGGAGAGGGCGAAGACGCCAAAGGTGCTGAAGAAAGGCACCATGGCCACAGAACTCATGCCACCGGCCATGCTGGCGGCATGATGTTCCTGGATTCCCGCCTCGATATAGGCGCCAGGTGAATGTTTGCGAAACCCGCCCATCTTCACCGATCCCTCCAGATCGCAGGAGATGCCGCTGATCTTGATCGCCCCTCCCACATTATTAGCCTCGGCCAGCCCCTGCAGGGCATTGCCATAGGCGGAACGATTATCGGTCTTGGTGTCAGCACCATACAAGACAGGGGTTCCTGTGGCAATCGCCGGCGCATTGGAAACATACTTGCGAATGGTATGGGTGGCCACCGGCAAGGCGCGCAGGGCCTCCCACTTCTCCACATCATTGTCAACGCCCAACTCCTGCAAGGCATCAGCCAGCATGGTGCGGTTCAGGGGTGAGCCATGATACTTGGCCAGGTTTTCCATAAAGGAGATCCCCTTGCCCATGGTGGTCCGGGCGACAATCACCGTCGGCCTGCCGCAGGGTTTGGTGTAGGCGTCAGCCAAGGCCCGGAAGTAGCTGTTGCAATCATGACCGTCTTCCAGATATTTGACATCCCAGTTATTGGTGGCATACATGGCCCGGACCGACTGGGGCATAATATCCTCGGTGGCGCCGCAGATCTGCAGATGATTGCGGTCAATAACCACGATCAGATTATCGAGTTTATATTTATTGGCAAAACGGAGGGCCTCACAGATCTGGCCCTTCTGCTGTTCCCCGTCTCCCATAAAGACAATCACCTTATTGGGACGGCCCTGGATCTTGAAGGCATGGGCAATACCGACTGCAGTAGACAGACCTTGACCGAGATTGCCGGTATCCCACTCAACGCCGGGGACGATACGCTCCACATGGCCGGGAAACCCGGAACCAGTACGGCGGAATCCACCCAAAAAATCATCAGAACTAAAGTATCCATATTCAGCGAGGGTGGAATAAACACCGGGAGAAATATGGCCCATGCTGACCACTACCCGATCCCTTTCCTCCATATCCGGATTCTTAGGATCATGCTTGATGCAACCGTAGGTGACCAGCAACATATCAAGAGAAGAAAGAGAGCCGCCGGGATGACCGGAGGCAGCAAGGCTTGTGGAAAGCAGGATATTTTTGGCGCAACGAACGCGCATCTCGCGCAATCCCTGCAACTGCTGGCTGGACAATTCACTTGATTGCATATTTAATTGCAGTGGCATATGGTTCTCCAATTATGGTAAGAAAGAAACTGAAAGATATTTAGTCTGTTAGCTGTTTTATTCAAAAACAACCTTGACCTTTAAAAGACAGGCACGGCATGAGGGACCCATTAAGGAATGATCAGAAAAGTAGCTTTTTGAACACCCCTTAAAAAGACCGAAAAATTATAAATTACTCTGTTTGCAAAAAAATATCAGCAATAAAAGAAAATGCTTCAAATCGCCAACCTGACCCTCATTTCCCCCTTTATCCTTGCCCCGCTGGCTGGATATACTGACCTCCCCTTTCGCCAGCTTTGCCGCGAGTTTGGGGCCGGACTGGTGGTCTCCGAGATGATCAGCTGTCACGGCCTGGTCTACAAACAGGCAAAAACCCTGATTATGCTGGCCTCAAACCCTGCGGAGCGCCCCGTCTCCTTCCAGCTTTTTGGGGCCGATCCGGCCATTATGGGTCAGGCCGCAGCTATACTCAGCACCTTTCACCCTGATCTGATTGATATCAATATGGGCTGTCCGGTTAAAAAAGTGACCAAGCGGGGGGCAGGCGCCGCCCTGATGCAGGATCTGCAATTGGCAAAGGAAATCATTATCAGCGTCATTAGAAACAGTAGTGTCCCCGTCACCGTCAAGACCAGGATCGGGGTGGATAGCCAGCATATCTCGGCCGTTGACTTTTCCCGGATGGCCGAAGACGCCGGGGCTGCCGCCATCACGATTCATGGCCGTACCTGGGCCCAAGGGTTTACCGGCACAGCAGACTGGGATGTCATCGCCCTGGTGAAACAGGCGGTTACGCTTCCGGTCATCGGCAATGGTGACATCCACTCCCATGCCCAAGGTCTAGAAATGATGCGCCGGACGGGATGTGATGGGATCATGATTGGCCGGGCGGCCCTGGGCAACCCCTGGGTCTTTTCTCCTGATGGCAAACCCACAGAGCTTGCCCCCTTGCTCGATGGTGTCTTCCGCCATCTGGAGCTGATTGAAG
The DNA here is from genome assembly GCA_903891045.1 of uncultured Desulfobulbaceae bacterium. Lineage (GTDB taxonomy): Bacteria > Desulfobacterota > Desulfobulbia > Desulfobulbales > Desulfocapsaceae > UBA2270. The sequence goes on from CAITDH010000131.1 coordinate 2,992, forward strand.
AATCGCTGCCGCCAGGACACATGCCGGGCTGCATCAAGAATCATCTGGGCCGCTATTTCAAAGGGCTACCCGAGAGCGCCCGCTACCGGAAGATGATCTATGACTGCAAAGACCTTGCGGCCCTGCATCACGCCCTGTCCCTGATCAGAGAAAGCAGCCGGAATAATCAGCAGGAGCATGGATGACTTCACCCAAAACAACCAGAGACAAATCCCCGCTTCATAGCTCATCCCCCCTGGCTGAACGGATGCGGCCCCACAGCCTTGACGAGTTCGCCGGTCAGGAGACCCTTCTCGGGCCGGGAAAGATGCTGAGTACCGTGATCAGCTCCGGCGCCCTGCCGTCCCTGATCCTCTGGGGACCGCCCGGCACGGGCAAGACCACGCTTGCCAAGATATTGGCGGAATCCACTGCTGCCTCTTTTGTCTTTTTCTCAGCCGTTCTCTCAGGGGTGAAAGAAGTCCGGCAGATTGTCGAACAGGCCGAGCGCCTCCGCGCGACCGAAAACAGGGCCACCGTTTTTTTCATCGACGAGATCCACCGATTCAACAAAAGTCAGCAGGATGCCTTTCTTCCCCATGTGGAATCCGGCCTTTTTACCCTTATCGGCGCCACCACCGAAAATCCTTCTTTTCACGTCACCGCCCCCCTGCTCTCCCGTTGCCGGGTCCTTGTCCTCCACGCCCTGGCGCGGGAACATCTGCAGACCATCTTCCTCCGCGCCCTGGCCGATCCTGACAATGGTCTGGGGCACTTTCAGCTCCGTTTTACCGATGAAGCACTGGCCCAGTTGATCAGCCTGGCCGACGGTGACGCCAGAACGGGTCTCAATATCCTGGAGATCGCAGCGACCCTGGCCCTGCACCGTTTTCAAACTGCGCCGGATACAGAGCCCCCGACCATCACCACCACCGATATCGAAGAGGCGGGACAGCATAAATCCCTGCGCTACGACAAGGATGGCGAGGAACATTACAACCTGATTTCGGCCCTGCACAAAAGCCTGCGCGACTCCGACCCGGACGGCGCCCTCTACTGGCTGTACCGGATGCTGGAGGCGGGCGAAGAACCGCTCTATATCCTTCGCCGCCTGATTCGCTTTGCCTCAGAGGATATTGGTGTTGCCGACCCACAGGCCCTCAGCCAGACCATCAGCTGCCAACAGGCCTTCCAGACCCTTGGCCTCCCGGAAGGGACACTGGCCCTGGCCCAGGCCGTAGTCTATCTCGCCACCGCCCCCAAAAGCAATGCCCTGTACACCGCAGAATCAGACCTTCGCCACCATATAGGCCGGACCGGCTCCCTGCCGGTGCCGATGCACCTGCGCAATGCCGCAACCAGCCTCATGAAGAAACTGGGCTATGGCAAGGGCTATCAATATGCCCACGATCAGACTCAGGCCCTGGTGGAGCAGAATCATCTACCGCCGGAGCTTACCGGCACCCATTTTTACACGCCCACCACCAGAGGCTACGAGGCGGTGATCAAAGACCGGCTCGACAAATGGCGACAGATCCTTCAACAGCGAAAACAGGAACACGATGGAAGCAAAAAATAACTACCATTCCCACCCCAACAAACTCGTCAAAAAGGGCGCACTTTCCGTTATGCTGTTCATCACCCTACTGGCGTTCCTGATACCCTTCAAGCTCCACGCCGCTCCCCCGGAATCCTTTCTCCTCTTTTACTCCAACAATATCCAGGGAGAGACCGAACCCTGCGGTTGACACTCCAATCAACTGGGCGGGCTGTCCAGAAAGGCATTCCAAATCAAAAATATTGCAACAGAACAACACAAGCCACATCTCTTTGTTGACTCCGGCAATCTGCTCTGCAAGCAACCACAGATATCAGACGGGCCATCCCAGGAACAACTAACCGCTACGGGCATCATCAAGGCCTATACCGCCATGCAGGTGGATGCGGTGGCGGTCGCCCCCCTTGATCTGGCGGCGGGCCTTGCCTTGCTGAAAACCAGTCAGCAACAAGGATTTCCCTGGCTGTCCGCCAATCTCCTTGACCAGCATGGCCATCCACTGTTTCAGCCGGTGCGGATCAAAAAAATCGGGAAGATAAAAGCTGGGATCATTGGTCTGACCGGCGCTGTTTCCCCCCTGCCCGCAGGTGTCACTTATGCCGACTGGCGGACGATACTGCCCGCCCTCATAAAAAAGACCGCCCGCCAGTGTGACATCCTGATCCTGCTCTCCAGCCTGACTCCTGCCGAGAATCAGGAGATAGCCCAGCAATTCCCGGCCCTCCACCTCATCCTGGCGGCTGACCTGGGCAGTGGCAACATGAACCCGCAACAAGTCAACAACACCCTGATCACCCAGACCGATCGCCAGGGAAAATATCAAGGCATTCTTACTATTGACTGGCAGAAAAGCGGCAGATGGGGAAAGGCAAGGGAAGAAGAACTGGTGGAGCTACGCAACAGACTGGGCGCCCTTGATTGGCAGATTCAACGGATGCGGCAGCGAACAGATCTTCAGCAACCGGAGTACATCGACAAGATTGCCCTGGTGGAAAAGGACAGAAAAACCGTGGCACAGCAGATCAAGGCCCTGGAACAACCCCTTGCCCCTAAGCCAACAACCGGACAGACCACACCCTGCAGCTTTAACCATATCTTCCTGGCCTTGCAGCAATCCTTGCCCGAATCCCCGGAGATCAAGACCATCGTTAAGCTCAAACAACAAATCAACAACCTGCAACAAAACAAGACTAGCCAGAATCCCCCAATTCCTTGATCAGAGGCAGAAACAGCAGCCGGTACAGTGGTGCGAGCAACAGCCCATCAGTCAAAATAAAAAAAAGCCTGCTCCAATAAACCGGAACAGGCTTTTTTTTATTTACAAAACTTTCTCAGGCCTAAGACCTACAGGAAAGTTTATTTTTTCCTAACCCCGATAAACGGGATAAGTGCCTTCACGAGATTATTTTCTTGCAAAAAAACAAGAAAATAATCTCTAAGGCACTAAATTAACAACCACAGGCCTTCTGCAATGGTGGAACGGTCTGTTTCTTGCGGCTCATCATACCAGGAATCCACATGCAACCATTCTCAATTTTGCCACCAAAGGCCTTCTCAATCAAGGCAGGCTCATCGGAAAGAACAACCAGCTCGGTACCTTCTTTGACGACATCGGTAAGCATGAACAGAACAGAATGGCGACCATCTTTCTTCACATCTTCCAGGGCCTTCAACAGATCAGCACGGATACCGGCAACCTGATCAAGGGCAGCAAGCTCCAACTGGCCAATACCCATTTTCTTGCCATTCATGTCAAAGTCCTTGTAGTCACGGAAGACCAGATCTTTCATGGCAACGCCATCAATAGAAGACTTGGCGCGGAGCATATCCATGAACAGGGCGTCGGTATCATCCACACCGGCAACCTTCTTCAGGTCGGCCACTGCGGCCTTGTCATCTGGGGTACAGGTTGGGGACTTGAAATTCACGGTGTCGCTGAGAATCGCAGCAAGCATACCACCAGCAACATTTTTAGGAACAGCAACGCCTGCATCCTTGAACATCTTGTTGAGAACAGTGCCGGTACAGCCCACAGGCTCGGCACGGAATAGGATTGGCTGATTGGTGGTGATGTCACCAATTTTGTGATGATCAACAATGGCAACCACCTCGGCAGAGGTGATGTTGGCTGGGGCCTGTCCAATATCACTAAAATCCACCAGGGCAACTTTCTGACCGGCAGCATCCATCATGGTCT
>CAITDH010000132.1 GCA_903891045.1 uncultured Desulfobulbaceae bacterium
CAATAAGCAATCAATAATCAGCAATCACAAGAAAATATCCCAGGTGATATTATGAGTATAGAATTTTTTGGAGTAGGCGGACTTGGTCAGATCGGCGCAATGAAAAAAGCTGAAAAATCCCAGGCCGGCAAGAAACCAGGAGAAAGTCAGGGCAAGGATCAGGTGCAGTTTTCATCTGTCCTGCAAGATGTGCAAAAGGCACAGGCAAGCGGAGGTACCATGCAAACCCAGCGGAATGAACGGGTACAGGAACTCAAGGCCCAGATTGCCGATGGTTCCTATCAGCCTGATCTGAACAAGGTTGCCAGTAGCCTGATGCAGTTTCTCCTTGAGGATAAACAATCATGACCACTCAAAAAACCCATGACTATCTCGTCCGTCTGCGTGACCTAATTGTTGAAGAGAGAGAATACGCCAAAGCCCTGAACCTTCCGGCCATGGCTCAGGTCTTGGCCGAGAAAGAGGAACTCTTGCAGATACTCGCCCATGTGCAGACCCTCGCCCCAGCAGACAAGGGAATTGCCACGCAAATCAGACATGAAAACCGGCGTAACGCCTATCTATTCAAGGCTACTCTTGGCTGGATTCGCGAAACCATGGAATTTTTTGGCAAAAAAACCGTCACCTCCACTTATTCCGCAAATGCCGGAACCGTTTCCGCCTGCGTAAACGGCAGACTTCTTTCCGGAAGAATCTGATTCCCCGTCAAAATCCCTCCCGCTAAACACCACTTTCTCAGCGCTACCTCCATAATACTCCAAAACATTCTGGAGTATTCTCCGCTTCCCTTGTTTGTTCTTTCTTCAGATTGTTTCGCGACACCCCCTAAACAATCCCCATCCTTCTGCCGATACAAACAGCATACAGAACACCATGGCCACCATGAAAAAACGGTAATTTCTCTCCAACCAAGGATCAAGTACTATGGCCGGATTATTCACCGCACTCAATGCTGGAAAGACATCTCTTGAAGTCAATCAAAAATCCATTGAGATCATCGGCAACAATATCTCCAATGTCAACACCGAAGGATATTCCCGACAAAGCGCGGTATTAACTCCCTACCCCTCTATGAATTTCGGCGGCTTCTTCATTGGCCAGGGGGTTGTCGTCTCCAATGTGCAACGTGACCATGACACCTTTGTCACCGGTCAGCTCCAGCAAAAGTCAATTGAATTTGGTCTCCAAAATGGACAGGCAAATCCTCTTGCCGAACTGGAACGCGTATTCAATATCACCGATAACAACCTCGCCACTAAAATCGACAGTTTTTTTGATTCCTGGCAGAAACTCTCCGCCAATCCCAGTGGTTTGGTTGAACGGGACAATGTTATTCAAAATGGCCAGCAATTAGCCCAAAACTTTCACACCATCACCAATGACCTGAATACAGTTCAGCAAAATATCAACGGTTCCATAGTTTCCAAAGTTGATGACGTCAATTCCAAGATTACGGAAATTGCCGATCTCAACTCTCGCATCTTTAATATTGAAATCCAGGGTCAGACTGCAAACAGCGCTCGGGATCGTCGTGATATGCTGGCCAAAGATCTGGCTTCAAGTCTTGGCGCGCAAACATACACTGACTCCAAAGGCATGATGGCAGTACAACTCCCAGGCGGCCTGCCGCTGGTCCAGGGCACACAAGCCATGACCATTGAGGCGGTTCAAAGTGGTGCGACCCTCAATCTGAAGCTCAATACAGGAGGAGCCACCAGAGACATTGGCCTCAATAATCTTGGCGGAGAGTTTTATGGTCTTGTCAATATTCGTGATACCATCATCCCCGGACTAGGTGACAATCTGAGCCGACTGGCCTACGAGATCACCCAGTCGGTCAACACTGCCCATGCAGCTGGGGCAGGACTGGATTCGGTGACCGGCAGGAATTTTTTCACCCCCAACCCGGTTCCAGCCCCTCCAGCGAACCTCTGGCAGGATGCGGCACGGAACATCTCTGTGGCCCTCACCGACTCAAACCAGGTGGCAGCCGCACAAGCACCCATTCCTCCAGCAACTGTGGCCACCGGTGACAACCGAAACGCCTTAACTATTGTTAATCTGGGCACAAGCGTGCTCATCAATGGTTCTGACAATTTTGACGCCTATTATGGCAAGATGACTTCAACCGTCGGTATCTTGACCAATCAAAACACGCTGTCCCTGGGGGGAGCCAAGGACGCAATGACGCAACTACAAAACATGCGGGATGGACTGGCCGGAGTCTCTCTGGACACAGAGATGATCAACCTTATCCAGTTCCAGCGTGGCTTTGAATCCTCCGCCAAATTCCTCTCCACTGTAGATGAGATGATGGCTAAACTCATGGAGTTGAAACAATAATAAAGGCAGCAAGGTGAACGATTATGAATGTAACTGCAGGCACTACCTACCGCATGCTCGAGTCCAATCTGGAAAAGATTAACACCAAGCTTGAGGATTTACGCAACCAAGGCGCCACCGGCATCAAGCTGAATAAACCCTCCGATGATCCGTCCGCAATCAGACCGGTTCTTACCACCCGGACCCAGATCACAAGCACCGCACGCTACCTTGAGACCATGGGTGTCTCACAAGATAAAATGGCGGCCACAGACGGACAGCTTGAGCATGTGGAAAACATCATGCAACGGGTCCAGGAAATTACCGTCAACTCCATTAACGGTGCCCTATCCCCCTCCGACATGACTGTTCTTGCTGATGAAGTCCGTAATCTACGGCAAGAACTTCTGGATGGGGCCAACGGGATGGTAGATGGTAAATATCTTTTTTCGGGGTATAAGGAAAACGTCAAGCCCTTTATCCCCAATCCCAATTACAACCCGAACCCGCCTACCGATCCCCTCAACCCCAATCCGCCATACAACCCGGCAGACTCAACCACCTGGCCTTATATCTACCAGGGAGACGCGAACCCCACCGACCTGGAGATTGCCCCAGGTGAGCTCCTGCAAACAAACCTGACCGGCAATGATCTGTTCATGGGAATCAGCAACAGCACCATGCAGGCAGGCCCGATTCCACCAGCCGTTGGCTATCCTTCTGACACCGGAAGGATAGACATTCTCAGTGTTCTCACTCGGGTGGAAGAAGCCCTGCGCGGTGGCAATATCAATAATCCGGCAGGTGCGGGCGGTGGACTGCAACAGCAGATGAGTAATCTCAATCTCGCAGCCGACCAAAGCCGCCGCCTGCGCAGTCAGCTTGGCAACAAGGCCAGCAGAATTGATACCGCAATAACCCATCAAACAGATGTGCAGATTGACCTGAACCAGATCCTCTCCCGCTACCAGGACGCCGATGCCATTCAAACCTTCGCCGACATCAGCAAACAAGAGACCGCGCTTCAAGCAGCGCTATCCATCACCTCAAAAGTATCCAAAATTTCTATCCTTGATTATTTGTAACAGATGGCATAAATATGAAGCTAAAATAGTTGTCGGGATGAATCTCGACAACTGCGTATTCCGGCAACAAGTCCTCTTGTGTCTTTGATTGTATTTTTTTATGACCATGTTCTGGTCTTCTTTCATTTTTATGGAGCTCAACCATGCTGGTTCTTACCAGAAAACCCGGTGAAGGATTTGTCATCGGCGACGATATAACAATCAAGATCGTTGAGATGAAAAGCGGCGGTGTTCGTATCGGCATCGAAGCGCCTCAAAACAAAAAGATCTACCGGCAGGAAATCTATGACCGTATCACCATGGAGAACCAGGCCGCGACACAATGGAATATGACCGATCTTGATACCCTCAGCGATAACCTTTCAGCGGGAATAAAGAAAAAATGAAAAAAATAGAGACACGCTTCGGCGAAGTTGAATACGATCCCGACAACCTGCTCATCTTTCCGGCTGGCCTGATCGGATTCCCCACCCTGCAATCTTTCATCGTCATGCCCAACAAGAAGGATGGCCCTCTCTTCTGGATTCAAAGCGTCGATGATCCGGACATCGCTTTTGTCCTCACCGACCCGACCAATTTTTTTCTGGGTTACGAGGTGACACCTGACAATGCGGAAAGAAGCTCGTTACAGATAAGTCCGGAAGATGAATGTTATATCCTGGCCGTGGTCACCGTGCCACCAGATCAAAAGATCACCCTAAATCTGGCCGCCCCCATCATGTTTGCCCCCAAGACCAACCGGGCCATTCAGGTTATTCTCGAAAATACAGAATACCAGTCACGGACACCACTTCCGGCCTGATCGGCTGTCTTTTTTTGTCCTACCGGCCCGATTTCTTTTTTTAAAAAAAGGAATCGGGCCTTTTTATTTTATCTGAAAGATACTGCTTATTTCATAACAGCAACTTTTAGGATATCAACCAGACGCCTCTCACAGAAACAGCCGGTAAAAATTGGCTGTTTCTGTGAAGCGGCATAAGGTGCCGGTCGCTCTTGCGCCGTCCATGGCGCTTGCGACACTCGGCCTTCCCTGACCTGCGTATAAAATAAGCAAAAATCCCTGCTTATTTCATAACGGCACCTAAAGTTTTCCCGCCACCCTGACGAAAAGTGAGTTACCTGCGAGGTACAAGAAACAAGCTGTACAGATATACAAGGCCTGAGAGACCGACATTACGTTTGTAAAGATTACGACGCCAAGCTACCCTTTCAAGGAGGATCGACCATGGCACTCACAATCAATACAAACGTTCCATCATTAAACGCACAACGCAATCTTGGCAAATCACAGAATGACCTTTCCCGCTCCATGCAGCGGCTTTCTTCCGGCCTGAGAATCAACTCGTCTAAAGATGACGCAGCAGGCCTTTCCATTTCCGACAGGATGACCTCTCAGATTCGGGGCCTGAATCAGGCCTCACGAAACTCGAACGACGGTATCTCCCTGGCCCAGACTGCGGAGGGTGCACTTCAGGAGAGTACCAACATCCTCCAGCGGATGCGCGAACTGGCCATTCAGTCTGCCAACGACACCAACAGTGCCTCTGATCGCGCCTCTCTGCAGGCCGAAGTCAACCAGCTCCAACAGGAGATGACCCGCATTGCCGGCAGCACATCGTTCAACGGCAGAAACATCCTTGACGGTTCCCTGAACAATGCCCAATTTCAGGTGGGCGCCAATGCCAACGAAACTATTTCTTTCTCCATTCCTTCGGCCAAGGCTACAGATCTAGGCATCGACGACTTAAAATCAACCAATAAGACAGGTATTGAAGCGGCTACTTATTCAGCCAATGCGATCCGTATCAGTTCAACTTCCGGTACCGCCGCCAGTGGCACCGCTGCCGCCAACCTTACATCTGCTAAAACTGGCGCTCTGGCCGCCCAGAATGTTGTAATCACCAAAAAAGATGGCACAACCACCACCGCTGCGCTTACCGCGGGCATGTCTGCCCTGGCCGCAAAAGGCGTTATCGACACAGCAAGCGGAGCCACTTCAACGGCGACTTACGGCAGCAATGCCGCAAGCCTTACGTTTGCCAGTGCCACCTGGGATTCAACCGGTCCTGCAGATACCCTTGTCGTAGGTATTAATGGTGTAAATTTAACCCTGACGGCAACAGTAGCCACTGGTACTCAAACTGACTTCAATGCTGCCTTGGCCACTGGTTTAGCCACCTGGAATACTGCAAACTCTGCAGCTACAGGTGTCACCCTATCATCGAGCGGTGGCACATTGACCGCCACAACGGCTGGTGGGCAAAATGTCGAATTTTCAACTATGACGCAGAATAATGGCGCTGCAGTCGCAACTACCTATACCGGAGCAAACGGGATAACAGGAACGCTGACCGCGGGTGCCAACGGCTCCGCTTTCGTCCAGCGCGCATCGGCTGACTATGGTTTCATACTGGCAAACAGTATTGCTTCTGCCGTTTCTGCGGATACCGCATTTGGCACCATCGGCACAGAAGGCCTCATAGGCTTGGGCAGCGCCGACACCACAGCTGGCAATAACATTGAACAACAAATATTGAACATTGTCGGCCCAGACGGCACCCGAACCGCCACAATAACTACAAACGACAGCGCTAAAATCATTGCCAACACGATCAATCTCGAATCAGCGCTCACCGGCGTCACCGCCGAGGCCAGAACTACCGCCACTATCTCCGGGCTGGTCAGCGGCGGCACTATAGGATTCACCATTGAAGGCGACAACGGCTCAGCCATCCCGATCAGCGCCACAGTAACCTCTGACGATCTCTCCGCCATGGCCAAAGCCATTAATGACCAAGCAGGAAACACCGGCATCAACGCCACTCTGAGTGGCGACAAAAAAAGCATCGCCTTAACGCAGGCCGCAGGGTATGATATCAAAATTGGCAACTATACACACAGCAATAATAACGCCGCTGACACAATAACGATCACCGGCAACGAAGGATCCGGTGTCGCACTGGCAGGCAATACCGGCAGCTCAACTGATTCCACCGTTGTTGGCGGCCAGGTCACTTTCTACAGCACAGGCACCTTCAACGTAAGCAGCAATATTGATGGCAGCCTTGGCTCCCTTTTCGATACCGCGCAGAATGTTGCTAACGCCAGCGTACTCAGCTCCATCAACAACGTGGATATCAGCACAGTAGCTGGTGCTTCCGATGCCATCAAATCCATCGATGGCGCCTTAAGCCAGATCGACACCATCCGTGGTGATCTCGGTGCCGTACAGAACCGGTTTGAATCAACCATCTCCAACCTGCAGAATGTCTCCGAGAATCTCTCCGCCGCCCGCAGCCGGATACTCGATGCCGACATTGCCCAGGAAACCTCAGCCATGACCAAAAACAACATCCTGCAACAGGCAGGGGTTGCAATCCTGGCCCAGGCTAACCAGACGCCACAGCTGGCATTGAAGTTACTGCAGGGATAGTATTCAAAAAGGACAGAAGAGCAACAAGAAAAGGCCGGTTGATTCAATCAACCGGCCTTTTCTTGTTGCTGGTTGATTCATGATCTGCATGGGAACCAGGATAAATCCAGGCAGCAATCTTTTGTTCTTGCATTTGTTTTTGCATTTGCTTTAATCTGGCAACAGATAACATACAGCTTTTTCATGTAAATTCCTTCAGCAGACAAAAGGTTTCACCACACAATCATGAAAAAAATCGACGATCATTTACGTGACACTCTTCAATCCCATAGAGACGTACTCCATAACCGGTTTCACATCGAATCTTTGTCTGTTTTCGGTTCAGTAAGCAGAGGGACTGCCGGACCTGACAGTGATATCGACATCCTCGTTCGTTATCACAACACACCTGGGATTTTTGAATTTCTCAGCCTAAAGAGCTACTTAGAGGACATTGTAGGCAGACCGGTTGATCTCGTTACTGAAGGCGCGCTCAAAAAGCAATTGAAGAACGGAATCCTACAGGAGGCGATACGTGTCGCTTAGAAATTGGAAATTCCGACTGGAAGATATTAACGAGGCTTTAAACTTCATCAAAGAATATGTCAAAGACATGGATGCTATCTCCTGGGCAAAAGACAGAAAAACCATTGATGCTGTGATTCGCAATCTTGAAATCATAGGAGAGGCTGCAAACCATATTCCAGATTCAATCCAGTCGAAATATACAAAAATCCCCTGGGCTCAAATGAAAGGAATGAGAAATATCCTTATCCATGAGTATTTTGGTGTTGACAGTGAAGTCTTGTGGAAAACTATCAATGACGATCTCCCTCGTTTGAAAATTCAAATACAAACGCTTCTTTCCGAGATAGAGGTTTCAGATCTTTAATCGGAGATGCCGGTCATCTGGTTATCCTTGTTCCGATGCGGCGCATCGGAAACCAAAGGGAATGTAGGTCGGGTTTTAACCCGAACGCAAGGGCCAACATGGCAAGTCCGGCGTCGGGTTGAAACCCGACCTACAAGCCCGATTCCCAAACACACAACCCGACACGCAGATGTAGGTCAGGTTTCAACCTGACAATATCACAAGGACGTTGCCCATGCCCTACACCGATCTGCGCAAAGGCCGTTTTTCTCAGTCCGGCATGGTGTATCACATCACAACCGTAACCAAAAACCGGACACCGTATTTCAATCTACTTGCCAATGGTCGCAAGGTGGTTCAACAATTGATGGAATCACAAAATGATGGCACAGCAGAAACACTCTGTTTCGTCATCATGCCCAATCACCTGCATTGGCTCATGGCCTTGCATAAAGGGCCATTGTCACGAGTTATGCAAGTTTTAAAAGGACGCTCCGCCCACACTATTGGAGAACCAATATGGCAGGCCAATTATTACGATCATGCCATCCGGCAGGACGAAGACCTGCGGCAAATTGCCCGCTATATTGTTGCCAATCCATTACGGGCGGGGTTAGTTGAAAAAATTAATGATTATCCTTTATGGGATGCGGTTTGGATGAATCCGTCGGGATCGGATTCATTGTCAGGCTAAAGCCTGACCTACAGATGCAGGATGACAGGATGACGGGGACATGTCGCACCGGATCAGGTGTAGGTCGGGTTTCAACCCGACA
>CAITDH010000133.1 GCA_903891045.1 uncultured Desulfobulbaceae bacterium
TGGGCCCGTTTGCTGTTTGCTGCTATTCAGTTTTCAAGGATCATTCCAGCCACCTCAGTCTCCCAGGCAACCGTGCAGCTCAAGGCCGCGACGAAGTTCGTAACTTAACTAAATCCAAACAACCTGTCAATAACTTTCTTGCCCTGGTTGTTCGTTTTACTGCTCTGCCGTTTTACTGTCCTGCTCTTACTGCTCTACCTTTTCTTCCTAATGCTTCCTGCCAACTTCCCTGCTACTCCGGATGACTCACATCCATGTGCCCAAACCGGCGACCGCGGCAAACTACTCAATCATTCATACCATGTCAATCAAAAAAACTGGGAGCAAAGTCAACGCTCTCTTTCTCACTTTTTCCTTTTTATTGGCGCTATCTTGTTCATTCCTTATGAAATAGTTTGCTTTTAGCCTGTAGAAACCGTAACATAGCTAATGATTATTCTGTGTTCAATAAACCAGTTATACCACACTACCCTCTCACCTCTTTAGTGCATGACCTTATGACTGACAAAAAACAACTCCTTTGCGCCTTACCTAAAATTGATGAATGCCTTGCTGGCTTAGATGACAGGACAAAATCAATCCCTGCCCGGCTTGTTAAACTAGCGGTACGCCATTGCATCGATTCAGAACGACAACGTATTTTAGCAGATGATAAAAATTGCGTCCTGTTAAATCGCGAACAATGGGACGAGCGGCTTCTTGCGGCTATTACTTCCAAAAACCAGATGAATCTCCGACAAGTTATTAATGGCACAGGTGTGGTCATTCACACCAATCTTGGCCGCTCTATCCTTTCCGCACCCATGGTTGACGCCCTCCAACAGGCCGGCGCCTATTATACCAATCTGGAATTTGATCTCAATACCGGCACGCGAGGCAGCCGATACGGTTTGGTAGAGGAAATAATCTGCGACCTGACAGGAGCTGAGGCTGCCCTAGTTGTCAACAATAATGCCGCTGCCGTATTACTGGTGCTGGACACTCTGGCCTGTGGCAAACAAGTGATTGTCTCCAGAGGCCAGTTAGTTGAAATCGGTGGTTCGTTCAGAATTCCTGATGTAATAGCCAAAAGCGGTGCGCAACTGATTGAGGTTGGGACCACCAATCGAACCCATCTGGCTGACTATGAAAAAGAAATAAATAATGAAACTGCCCTGTTACTTAAGGTCCACACTTCAAATTTCCGGGTTATCGGTTTCACATCCGAGGTTTCTGCTGAAGACCTTGTGGCGCTGGCACATGCAAAAAGTCTACCTGTAGTGGAAGATCTAGGCAGCGGCAGCCTGGTCGACCTTTCTTCTTTTGGCCTGCCGCCAGAGCCAACTGTACAGCAGATCGTCAAAACTGGGATTGACGTGGTCACATTCAGTGGCGACAAGCTTCTTGGTGGCCCCCAAGCTGGTCTTATCGTCGGGAGAAAAGAAATTATCAACCGCATCAAACGCAACCCCTTAAATCGTGCCCTGCGCATAGATAAGTTTACCCTGGCCTCCCTTGAGGTGGTTTTACGGAATTATTATGACCTGAATCAGGCACTGACCACTGTCCCTACCCTCAGAATGTTAACCCAGCCTGTTGAGCTAATAAAAAAAAGAGCCAAGAGGCTCATACGCCGAATCCAAACAACCGGCAAGCCTGCATGCTCCCTGTATTTACGGCCGACAATGTCACGCGTGGGCGGCGGTGCCATGCCTGAACATGGCTTGTCAAGCTGGGCTGTGGCTTTCAAACCTCTTCATATACATATCAGCGCCATGGAAAAAGGCTTACGCAAGCTCCCCATCCCTGTTATCGGCAGGGTTGAAGATGAATTTTTCCTCCTGGATATGAGAACTGTAGCCGATAAGGAAATCCCCGGTTTGGCTACGTCTTTACTTACTTTCCTGGAGCAAGGTGCGTTCTCGTGATTCATCATTTTCCCCTATTTACAGATGATCATAGCCTTTCACGACACGACTTCCGCATTTTTTTTCTCCCTTTTTCCAAGGTAATTAAAGGAAAAATAGCCACGGCCACTGATGTCTATTTTTTTGAAGATACCTGGCAACTGGGCGACTTACCAGTCGACATCTCGCAACGTTCTCTGCTTAAGGAA
>CAITDH010000134.1 GCA_903891045.1 uncultured Desulfobulbaceae bacterium
GAAACCTTAAGAATCTGTCTTGCCGCTTGCAAAGTCAAATTAGGACGACAAACGATGATTCAAGCGAACGATCTTAACACTTAAACCTTAAAATTTAAAACTTAATTTATAGCATGAAAGAGCTGATCCCGGATTTTTTGCGCTGGCTGAGCTATGAGAAGGGGTATTCCCCGCATACGGTTGCCGGCTATCAGCATGATCTGCTGGAGTTTGCCGCGACCCTGGCTGACGGCATAGCGGTGCAGGCCATAGACGCCTCTTCGGTTCGCCAGTTTGTGGTCAGTCTGCACGGACACAATAGTGCGGCAACGCTTGCTAGAAAGCTTTCGGCCCTGCGCAGTTTTTTTCGTTTTCTCCAGCGACAGAAGGTGGTGGCTGCCGATCCTCTTGCTGGTATTTCAGGGCCTAAGATCGCTCAGTTAATTCCGGTGTTTCTGACGGTGGATGAGGTTTTTCTGCTCCTTGAGACCCCGAACCAAAAAGACACCTTCATGGCCCGCGATCTGGCTATCCTTGAACTCTTGTATTCAACGGGAATGCGGGTGGCAGAGCTTGTTTCCCGCAATCTGGAAGACCTTGATTTTGAAGCTGAAATGCTTACGGTGCGCGGCAAGGGTAACAAGGAACGATTGGTGCCGGTGGGACGACCAGCCAGGGAGGCGGTGCAGGCATGGCTGCCTAAACGGCAGCAATTGATGCAGGAACGGGCCAGTCGGGGGCTGGCGCTGGAAAAAGAGGCCCTGTTCCTCAATAGCCGTGGCAGTCGTCTGACTCCAAGAAGCGTGGAACGAATGGTTCGGGGCTATAGTGAGCGGGCTGGGATTCCGCAGACGGTGACACCGCATGCCCTTCGCCATTCCTTTGCCACCCATTTGCTGGAGATGGGCGCGGATCTCCGCTCGGTGCAGGAACTGCTGGGCCATGCCAGTCTGTCAACGACCCAGCGGTACACCCATCTGACCCTTGACCATCTGGCTGAGGTGTACGATAAGGCCCATCCCTTGGCTAAGAAGGCTGAAGACTGAAGGAAAAGCTGTGCCTTCGGCCTTCCAGTCTGGCGAATAGCCAGGTGACCGTCAGCCTTCAGTCTGTCAACCCGAACCGTAATAATAATTTTAATCACTCTGGATAGTTAAACATGAAAATACGATCAACAACAATCCTGGCAGTTCGCCATAAAGGTCAGGTGGCCCTTGCCGGTGACGGTCAGGTCTCTTTGGGAAATACGATTATGAAGCATGAGGCGCGCAAGGTGCGACGGCTCTATCATGATAAGGTGATCACCGGTTTTGCCGGGGCCACGGCCGACGCCTTTACCCTTTTTGATAAACTGGAGCAGAAGTTGGAGCAGTATAACGGTAATCTGATGCGGGCGGCCGTCGAGCTGGCCAAGGAGTGGCGCACCGACAAGATGCTGCGCAAACTTGAAGCCATGCTGGTGGCCGTCGATGATCAGTATTCCCTGCTGCTGACCGGCACCGGTGACGTCATTGAGGCGGATAACGGGGTGCTAGCCATTGGCTCCGGCGGCCCCTATGCCCAGGCTGCGGCCCTGGCCCTGATCCGCCACAGTGATCTCGATGCCGAGGCCATCTGCCGCGCCTCCATGGATATTGCCGCCTCCATCTGTGTCTTTACCAATCATTCCATTATCGTTGAAAAGATATGATGGCGTCGCCACAAGGCCCAAATACTTCGTTGCACTCATCCTTCGTCACTGCGGCGTACTGATTGTACGCCTCATTCCTCAGGATTCGTGCGCCTCGTCTTTGGGCCTTGTGGCTTAGCCATCCCCATGATAACTTTTTATAAAACTATCAGCTATGAATCCCATACATTCATTGACCCCCAGAGAGATCGTAAGCGAGCTCGATAAATATATCGTTGGTCAGGCGGACGCCAAGCGTTCGGTGGCTATTGCCCTCAGGAACCGCTGGCGGCGACGGCAGGTGGAGTCTCCCCTGCGGGAAGAGATCGCTCCCAAGAATATCATCATGATCGGGCCCACCGGGGTCGGCAAGACTGAGATTGCCAGGCGTCTTGCCACCCTGGCCCAGTCGCCGTTTTTCAAGGTTGAGGCCTCCAAGTTCACCGAGGTCGGCTACGTGGGCCGTGATGTGGAGTCGATGATCCGTGATCTGCTGGAGATTGCGATCAGCATGGTCAAGGAGGAGGAAAAAGAGCGGATAGAGGGCTTGGCCGAGGCCAACGCCGAGGAGCGCATTCTTGATATCCTGTTGCCGCCACTATCTGCATCCATGCATGAAGGCCCGGCTGGCAGTCATTCCTTTCTGTTGCAGGGAGATGGTGAGTCGGAACGGGCGGTCTCTGCCGGACGCCGGGAGAGCGATTCCACCCGTGAGAAGTTCCGGGAGATGTTGCGTGATGGCCGGCTTGATGAGCGCGAGCTTGAGCTTGATCTCACTGAGTCGCACGGGGCGCCCATGGTGGAGATCATGACCACCTCGGGGATGGAGGATATGCAGTCTAATCTCCAGGATGCCTTTAGCAAGATCTTCTCCCAGAAGAAAAAGAAACGGAAGCTCAAGGTGCCGGAGGCGATGAAGGCCCTGATCAAGGAGGAGATGGAGCGTCTGGTCGATATGGACAAGGTGATGAAAGAGGCCCTGTGCCGTACCGAGGAATCGGGGATCATCTTTCTCGATGAGATTGACAAGATCGTGTCCAAGAGTTCGGGTGGTCATGGGCCGGAGGTCTCCCGTGAAGGGGTGCAGCGCGACCTGCTGCCCATCGTTGAAGGGTCAACCGTGACCACCAAGCACGGCATGGTCAAGACTGATCACATCCTCTTTATTGCCAGCGGCGCCTTTCATATGAGCAAACCCTCTGATCTGATCCCTGAGTTGCAGGGACGTTTCCCGATCCGGGTTGAACTGCACTCCCTTGGCCAGGACGAGTTTGTCCGCATCCTCACTGAGCCGGAAAACGCCCTGATCAAACAATATATCGCCCTGATGGCGACCGAAGGGGTGGAGCTGGTCTTTGAGCCGGAGGCCATCCAGGAAATGGCGAGGGTTGCGGTCGAGGTGAATCAGAACACCGAGGAGATCGGGGCCCGGCGGCTGCACACGGTCATTGAGCGGGTGCTCGATGAGCTCTCTTATGATGCCTCGGAACGAGGGGAAGGACAATTTGTGGTCAGTGCCGCCTATGTGCGCGACCAGCTTGATGCCATTGCCCAGGACCAGGATTTGAGTCGGTTTATTTTGTAACGAAGACTGAAGATTTAAGACTGAAGGCCGAAGACTGAAGGGGATTGTATGCAAGCCCTGCCATTACCCCCACCTTCGGTCTTCAGCCTTCAGCCTTCAGTCTATTTTTTACCCAGCGGGTTAGCAAACACCGCTGCCGCCCCCAGCTCCCGTTCAATCTCCAACAGTCGGTTGTATTTGGCAATCCGCTCACTACGACATGCCGACCCGCTCTTGATCTGGCCGCCGCCCATAGCCACGGCAAAATCAGCCATAAAGGTATCCTCGGTCTCGCCGCTGCGATGCGAAATCACATATCCCCATCCGGCCTGGCGACAGAGCTGGATGGCCTCCATGGTCTCGGTGACGGTGCCGATCTGGTTGAGCTTTATCAGCACGGCGTTGGCTGATCGTTCCTCAATGCCGCGGGCAATGAACCGGGTATTGGTCACAAACAGATCATCCCCCACGATCTGGGCCTTGTCTCCCAGGGCGGCGGTGTGGGCCGCAAATCCCAGCCAGTCATTTTCGGCCAGACCATCTTCAATGGAGATAATGGGGTATGCCGCCAGCCATTGTTCGTAGAGCCGGGTCATCTCGGTGCTGGTCTTTGTGCCCTGACCGGACTTCTCAAGCTGGTAGGCGCCGTCTGCAAAAAATGAGCTGGCGGCCGGATCCAGGGCGATGGCCAGGTCAAGGCCGGGCCGGTATCCGGCCGCCTCGATGGCATCAATGATCAACTCGCAGGCCTCATCATTGCTCTTCAGGTTCGGCGCAAATCCTCCTTCATCGCCAACACTGGTGGCGTAGCCCTTTTGTTGCAGAATTTTTTTGAGGGCGTGGAAGGTCTCCGCCCCATAACGCAAGGCCTCGGCAAAGGTCGGGGCGCCGACAGGCATGATCATGAATTCCTGAAAATCGACACTGTTATCCGCATGTTTGCCGCCATTGATGATGTTCATCATTGGCACGGGCAGGCGAACTGCGCCGGGGCCACCCAGATAGGCGTACAGGGGCAGCCCTGAAACCGCCGCCGCCGCCTTGGCCACGGCCATGGACACCCCGAGGATGGCGTTGGCCCCCAGCTTTCCCTTGTTGGGGGTGGCGTCAAGATCGATCAACAGGCGGTCAATCTCAGCCTGGCGGGCAGGGTTCAGGCCAATGAGCGCCGGGGCGATGAAGGCGTTGACGTTGGCCACCGCCTGGAGCACGCCCTTGCCGTTGTACCGTTTTTTGTCGCCATCACGGAGCTCCACCGCTTCATGTTCCCCGGTCGAGGCCCCGGAAGGAACAGAGGCCGATACCTGGACGCCATTGTCAAGTCCGCACAGGACGCGCACAGTGGGATTGCCTCGGGAGTCAAGAATCTCGAAAGCGGACAGCGAAGTGATGACTGGTTGCATGGGAGCCTCTCCTGTGGTTGTCGGGTTTTTGTATTTAGCTCCCTCTCCCTGTGGGAGAGGGTCGGGGTGAGGGCCTTATCTGCAAGAAGCTCTCTTTACAGCTCTTCTCGTTCATCCAAGACCATTCTGACGGTTCTGGCAAGTTCGTCGCCATGGATCGGTTTACAGAGATATTTCTTGATACCCATAGCTAGGGCATCTTCTGCTGAGGTAATCTCACTGTGTCCGGTGCAGAGGATGATCGGCATGAGCGGGGCAATCTGCAGTACGGCCTTGGCCAGTTCAGAACCGGAGAGACCCGGCATGGTCTGATCGGTAATGATCAGGTCAAACTGCTGCGGTTCTGCCCGCACTTTTTCCAGGGCTTCTTTGCTGTCTGTGACCCCGGTGACCGTGTAGCCATAATCTTCAAGGAGTCTTGAGCTGATACGGACCAGCAGGGGTTCGTCATCAACGACGAGAATCCGCTCGGTGCCAGTGGGCAAGGATTCTTGCTGCTTTGGTTTTTCCTCAATGGTGCTGTTCTCTGCCAGAGCCGGGATAAAAACACGGAACGTGCATCCTTGTCCAGGCTTGCTTTCCATCTGGGTAAATCCTTTGTAGCCCTTGATGATTCCATGGACAACAGCCAAGCCGAGACCAGTTCCTCTGCTTCTTTCTTTGGTGGTAAAGTAGGGCTCAAAGATGTGGGCTGCTGTCTCCTGATCGATGCCCTGTCCGGTGTCGCTGACCGAGAGGACGATATAGGGGGCGGTGGCCACACCGTCTTTTTTACAATCTGCCATTACCCTTTCCTGACGATGAAGGGCGACCCGCAAGGTCCCCTTCTCATCCTTCATGGCGTGGAAGGCATTGGTGCACAGGTTCATGATAACTTGATGGATTTTGGTTGGATCGGCCATAACCGTTCCGCAGGCCGGATCAATATCTGTCAGGATTTCGATGGTGGTCGGCAGGGTTGCGCGCAGCATCTGCATGGCCTCTTGTACGAGCAGATGCGGATGTACTGGTTGCCGGCATTGTTCTGTCTTACGGCTGAAGTCGAGAATCTGCTGGATAAGGGCGCTGGCCCTGTGTCCTGCGGTGATGATCTGGTTAATATTCTCTTGCGCCGCTGTTTCTGGCGGCAGCGAGCGTTGTGCCAGTTCCGAGTAACCCAGGATTACTGACAGGATATTGTTGAAATCATGGGCGATACCGCCGGCCAGGGTGCCGATGGCATCCATCTTCTGGGACTGAAAAAGATTTTCTTCCATTTTTTTCTGGTCGGTGATGTCCCTGGCAATGTGGACCAGATATTGAACCGCACCACTTTCATCAGAGATCGGGGAAGAGGAGACCTGAAAGATCTTTCCTAATTTTTTATGAGTGATGGTTCCGGTATGGTTGCCTTGATTGTCGATGGTCTCAACAAGTGGACAGTCAGGGCAGGGGGTGGCTATTCCTCGGAAGAGCTCGTAACAGTGTCGGCCATTCAACTCTCCTTCTCTGGCCTGAAAGAACTGGTGGGCGGCCTTGTTAGCCCGGATAATGTGCATCTCCTTGTCCTGGATGGTGACAATATCGCTGAGGACGTTAAATGTTTTTTCCCATTCTTCTTTGCTCGTGGCTATCTCTTTTTCAGCCAGCAGGCGATCAGTTATGTCGATGATTGTCGAGCAGAGAACATGACGGTCATCGATGAGGAACGCCCCGACATGAATCTCCACCTCGCGTACCTCGCCATTTTTCAACCGGTGCTGAAAGTGAAAAGTCTCTTTCCCTTTAGCTTCAACCTCTCTCATTTTTGTCAGGAGTTCTTCCTGACTGAGCAGGTTGATATTTGAGATCTTCATCCCCGGCCATTCCTCTCTGTCATAGCCATAAAATGAACAGGCGGCGGGGTTGGCGTCGAGGAATGTGGCCGTCTTGGGATCACTCACCACCATGATGTTGGGATTATCATTAAAAAGGGTTGCATACCGGGCTTCGCTTTTCTGCAAGGCAAGCTCTGCTTTTTTCCGTTGAGTGATATCGATCCCGTATTCCATCGCCCCGATAATTCGCCCTGCTTTATCCTTGACCGGGCAGGTTGTGATCTCGACATATCTGTCCCCGAGTTCTCTTTCATAGCTGTATGTCTGGCCGTCAACCAAAGTATATCTTGTGTTGCAGGCATCGCAGATTTTTTCTTTGCCTTTTTTATCAGGGGCATGCGCGTACTGGCCCCAGACGTCATAACAGTGCCTGCCCTTTACCTGTTCTGATTTCCAGCCGACGAATTGTTCCATGGGCTGATTTATTTTTATGACCCGCATCTCTGAGTCCAGATATGTGAGGAAAAACGGGACATTGCGCAAAATATCCTCATGGTCGGCAATGGCGGTATCGAGAGCGTCTTGCAACTCTTTCTCCTGGGTGCAATCCTTGATGACACTCATTAATCTGGTAATTGTCCCGTTTTCATCCTGTAGGGGAGAGGCGGAGATCTGCAGGAACTTTTTTGCGCCATCGGCCAGGGTGTGAGAATGATGCACGACAACGGGAAGGCCAGTGGCAAAGACCTGGTGGTGGACGCACTGTTGCTCGGGGACATTGCTTCCGGCACAGGAAAACGGGGCATGATGCAGAATCTCATAACATTTTTTGCCTATGATCTTCTCGTTGGTGGTGGCGCAGAGATCGCAGAAAGGCTGATTGGCAAAAACGATGGTGTAGTCCCGGTCGATAATAAGGACAGAATCGGTGAGATGGTCCAAGATAGTGTATTGATCCTGTGGTGACATGACGGGCTCCATTTGATGATAACGATAATCAGGAACTACGTGTACTGTTGGGATATTCTATTACTCTGGCAAATGCTCCCCCTCATCCGGCCTTTGGCCATCTTCTCCTTCAGGGAAAAGGATCAAACTGAAAATATATATTCAGCAGGATTTTGATTATGTAACTCTTTACCCAGCCGTTTCCTGCTCGATCGGTCCCACAGCTGTCTTCCTCTTATTCTTGACCGCATACATCTTGGCGTCTGCCAGGAGAAGAAGTTCTTCCAGGGTGGCTCCTCCTGGATTATGGACAATACCAAAACTGATGGCGATCTGTTGTTCCTGGGGGAGGTTTTTGTTGATCCCGGCCAGTTCCTGGTCCAGTCTGGCGAGGAGGATAGGCTCCGAGTCACTGCTCGACACGGAGGTAAGCAGGACGGCAAATTCATCCCCGCCCATGCGGCCGACAATATCAGTATCTCTGACCGTTGTGCGCAGGATTTTGGCGGTCAGGATCAGGGCTTTATCGCCTGCTTCATGGCCCAGGGTATCATTAATCCGTTTCATGTTGTCGAGGTCGGCGAAGATAATAAAGACCTCGCCGCCAGCGCGCTCCACATAGTTGAGCTGCTGCTGGGCAAGATTCATGAAACCGCGGCGGTTGCACAGTCCGGTGAGCTCATCGGTTATGGATAGGGTCTGGAGTCGTTGCTCCATTCGTTTCCGCTCGGAGATATCGCGGAAGTCTTCTACCATCCCTGTCAGTACACCGTTGCCATTGTAAAAAGGGGTGGCCGTTACCAGGCAGGTTTTTGTGCCTCCATCTGGCCTGACCTTTTCTGACTCATTGGCGATATGCTCACCCCCCTTGCGGATCAGGTTCAAGGGACAGTTGGCGGTATGGCAATCGGGACCGGAAAAAACCTCATAACACTTTTTGCCGATCAGTTGATCCATGGGAAGATTGACAAGACTAGCCATGGTGCTGTTGGCGCGTATGATCTCCTTATCAAGGTTAATCAGCCGCATCCCGTCCGCCGCGGTATCGAAGATCTGATCAAGCTCGGCATGGGATTCGTTGAGTTCCTGTTGGAGTTTTTTCAACAGATTCATCTTATTCAAAAGTTTGGTCGTGTACAGGGAGTGCACGACGATGAGCAGGATTGAAAAAGCGGTGACCAAAAAATAACCGATTGTGTAACGTCTTTGCATGGCCAACAGGGTGGGGCTCTGTTCATAGGCCATGAGATAGCCGGCCGTCTCCCCTGAGATATCGTGGATTGGTAGAAGATGAACCAGAAAGGCCTGATCGGCCAGGACGAGAGGCAGGGAAATAGCCTGGTAGGCCGGCAGGTGTTTGGCAAGGCTCTTTTGCAAGGCATGAGTTATCCTGTCTAACTGTTCCTGACTGATGTGGCCATGATTCCCAGGGTGGGGATGGCCCTCGATAGCCTTTTGGTCATCTGATTCCGAGAGAAAGTCCTTGGCAAAAGGGGTGACCGTAAAGTGATCGCGCAGATCGGCGGCGTCCAGGTGCGCTGCGGCCATCTGTTTGCCGACAATAAAACGATATTCGCCGGTAAAGTTGTCCATGAGATCATTGAGAAGGGTGGAGAAGGGGAGGCCGATCTCAACCGAGCCAAAATGATGGCCGGCGGCGGTAGACAGAGGGAAAACAGAACGGTAGGCCTGCCAGAATCGGCCCATTTCATAGCCGGAAACCGGCTTTTGGGTGCTATTGACCAGCATGACGGAGGGGCGGACTCCGGCCAGTTGGTCGCCAAAGAGTTGTGGCTGGTGCATGCGCAGGAAGCTGGTCCCGTCAGTAAAGTGAAAGTGAATCTGCCGGAAATTATTTTTCAGTAGATGCTGGTACAGAGGGAATATCGTACGATAGAGCTCCTGGCGTAACCTGCCCAGTTCTTCTTTATTGGCAACCGATGCCTGTTCCATGAGGGTGAGCATCTCGGGGGTGCTGATTCTTTCATAGGCCATCTTCATGCGTTGCTGGTAGGCATGGGTCACCAGGGTATATTGGCCCTTGATCTCCGTCTGCCGTCCCGTGATAAACAAATCGAATTCTTGTCCTTTGAACAGGTACAGAGTGGACAGGGTGATTCCCTGGATGATCGTAAAAAAGAGCAGATAGCGAAGGAGGTTCTTTGTTTGTTTCATTGTATTTCAACTAGTTATAGGTAGACGAATGATAAAGGTAGTACCCACCCCGACTTCTGATTCAATGGCAATGGTTCCTTTGTGTTTGCCGGTAATCACGTCATGAGCAATGGCCAGCCCTTGGCCGGTGCCTTTGCCCACCTGTTTGGTGGTGAAGAAGGGATCAAAGACCCGTTGACGGATGTCCTCGGGGATACCGGAACCGGTGTCGCTGATGCGCAGTTCCACCCATTTTTCTTCCTGCCTGGTTGTGAGGGTAATAACTCCCTTTTGTCCCTCCGGGTTCTCGCCCAGCTTATCACCAATGGCATGGGCGGCGTTGACCAGCATATTGAGGATAACCTGACCCATTTCATCGACAAGGCATGAGACCGAGGGCAGGTCTGGATCAAGGTCGGTTTTGATCTCCGCCACATATTTCCATTCATTGGTGGCGACCGTAACGGTCGTCTGGATAATGGTGTTCAGATTGGCCGCAACCTTATCCTTGCTGCCGGGATGGGAAAATTCCTTCATCGCCCGGACGATGGAAGTCACCCGTTTTATTCCGTCCCGTGATTGCCCGATGGCATTGGGGAGCTCGGTTGCGAGATACTCCCAGTCGACATCATCGAGCGCCTGACGCGCATCCTGGAACTGTTGCGGAGACAGGCTGCCATCCTTTTCAGCATGCAGCAGCGTCTGCAACTGGTCCACCAGTTTACTGACATCGTGAAAGGCCTCATCGAGAAAATCAATATTGGTGCCCACATATTGAGAGGGGGTGTTGATCTCATGGGCGATACCGGCCGCCAGGCGTCCCACCGATTCGAGCTTCTGGGCATGCAGTAGTTGCACCTGGAGTTTCTTCTGTTCTTCTTCCGCCTCTTTGCGGGCCGTGACATCCCTGGCAATATGGATTGAGCCGATCAGGGTCGTGCTGTCGAAATCATAGCGCGGTACGACAATAACCTCGAAGGTGCCGCCCAGACGTTCCTCAGATATCTCGATTGTGTGCGTCTGCCCATCAGTCATCATCTGGAGATGGGGGCAGTGTTCAGGAGGGCATCGTTGGCTATGGACGCATTCAAAGCACTTTTTCCCAACTGCCTCGGCGGGCGTTAACCCCAAGGCCGCGGCCATGGGTTTGTTGACCCGGATCATCCGTTGATTGATATCGAGCAGGGCGATCAGGTCCGGCATGGCATCCATGGTCCGTTCCCATTCCTGTTTGGCCCTGATCACCAGTCGCTCAATCTTTTTTCGTTCATGAAGTTCGTCTTCCAGCTTTTGCGTCCTTTCCCGCACCGTCTGTTCCAGTATCTGCTGATAATTATGGGAATCACGCAGCATTCTGGAATGCTGCAAGGCCTTGTTGATAGCATGCAGCAGGATGCTCATCTCTGGAATCGGTTTAGTGAGATAGTCCCAGGCGCCAACGTGCAGGGCCTCGATGACATCGGTCATGGTTCCCACCCCGGAAAGGATGATAACGGGGGTGTCGGGTGATTCGGCAATGATCCTGGTCAATAACTCAAATCCATCCATCACCGGCATGCGCAGATCGGTGAGAACCAGATCAGGCCTTTCCTGCTGAAAGATCTGCCAGGCTTCCAGGCCGTTTTCAGCCTCCAGCGTCCGAAATCCGAGAGTGTTGAGGTACTGGGCTGTTGAGCGGCGCAACAAGGGGTCATCTTCAGCGTGCAGGACGGTAATAACGGGTTCCATGATATGAGCTCACTGAGGTGGAGTTGGTTTTTGTCTTTAGGGATATAGAAATTACAAATTTACCGTTTTTGAACATGTAGGTCGGACTTCAGTCCGATAACGGCGGTAGTATTAAACCCCGCTGTCGGACTGAAGTCCGACCTACTCCTGTGGCCAATATCTGGCAATTCAGCAATTTCCGAATCCCTTAGCTCGCCCTCTTCCTCAGGAGAGGGTTGGGGAGGGGACTTGTTGTTTTGTTGGGTTGGGCGATAAAACTGCTAACCCAACCGGCTTTACTTGATTAGCACGTATTTTCAGCTTGGGCCTTCTCCATGAGGGAGAAGGTGGCCGAAGGCCGGATGAGGGGGAAAATTGCAGGATGTAATCATGCCGGCATATTCCCCCTCACCCCAACCCCCCCGAGGGGAGAGGGAGTAAA
>CAITDH010000135.1 GCA_903891045.1 uncultured Desulfobulbaceae bacterium
CTTCCTCTCCGAATTTGGCGGCAATGTCCGGGCCGAAGGTCCAGATCTTCTTGAAGTCATGACGCTCATACTTTTTGTCGGCGTCATCGATCCAGTTGTGCAGGTCGGCGTAATCTTTTCCGGTTCTCCGGATGCTGGTGGCATAGTGCTTGGCGGTAGGTGGCATAATTGTTCTCCTTTATGGATGGAAGGGTTGAATTAAACATCTCCCGTTGCCGGTTCTTCCCGAACCGTGACGAGAAACATGGGGACAGAGGCAATCAGCAGGGAAGCTACGATGATAAAGGCCGGGCCATAGCCCAGAGAGGCCACCAGAAGGCCGGTGACAATCGGGCCGGAGGCATGGCCGATATCAAAGATGGTGCCGAAAGTGCCCATGGCGGCGCCGTAATGCCTGGCATGGCAGTAATCGGCCACCATGGCGGCGGATGACGAGGTGACAAAGGCCTCGCCCATACCAAAGAAGGCCCCGGCGATCATCAACGGCACGAATCCGGTCAGTTGGGGAATAATCGCCATGGGCAGAGCGCAGAGAAACATGCCGGCCACGATCAGCGGCCGTCGCCCCCAGCGGTCGGAGATTCTTCCCATGAGCGGCTTGGCGATAAAAACCACCACGATCTGCACGCCCCAGAGCAGCCCGGCCTCGAAGACGTTGAGCCCGGCCACGGTGACCGCATAGACCGGCAGAAAGGCCTCCAACGCCCCCATACTCATATTCTGGATACCCTCCATCGCCGAGGTGGCGAGAACCCGCTTATCGGCCACAACCTCACGGATGCCGCGGGCGAAGAGGTGCGCCCGTTCCGCCAGTCCCTTGCCTTGAGCCGGTTTGTCGCCATTGCGCAGGGTAAAAAGCCCCAAGACAAGGGCGGCAACACCGGCAATACCGCTCAACAGGAAGACCACGCGAAAATCGCCAAGGGTAGCAGCCCCTTTGCCATCAAGCAGAAAGAGGACATAGCCGCCGAGGGGTGCGCCCAGCAGGGTCCCGGCGATACAGACCGAGGAAAACCAGCTCAGCAGTTCACCCTTGCGGCGGCCGGCGACATCGGCCACCACCGCCATGGCCACCGGGCCGTAGATGGCGGTGGCCAGGCCGTGGAGAAAGCGAACCACTACCAGGGCGCTGTAGTGGGTAACAAACAGATAGGCAAAGGGCATCATCCCGAAGACCACCAGCCCGGCCAGCATGGTGCGGCGGCGGCCGATGATGTCGGAGATGGCCCCGGAGGGCATCTTGAACAGAATGCCGGTGACCGTCGAGATGCCGACCGCCAGACCGATCCCCTGCGGCCCGGCCCCAAGGGCGGCGGCAAAGAGCGGCAGTACCGGATTGCGGGCCAGGGCATAGGAAAAGCGGGTCAGAAAACCGATGTAACAGTGGTTGCGGAATAATCCTGCTTCGACCTCGATTGCATCAGATGTGATGGCTGCACTCTTCATTTTTTTTCACCGATACTTTTTTGGGAATACCCGGCATGGAGGGCATCAAAGATCAGCAGGGCACGCTCCAGCAACTGGTGGTCGCTGGTGGAGATAGCAATCAGGCCATCAAGGAGGTTTTTCAAGAGAGCGGCATCGTCGGGCAGGATTGCGCCCTCCTGAATGTCGATGGCTTTGATCAATTCGCTGATTCTGATGATGGCGGGATCAAGCAAACCAAAGCCGCGGGCCATCACCTCAAAGGTGATCAGCTCGCCCTGATGCGAGAACTCGGCCCCGGCAATATCAAAGGGGATCTCTCCTTTCTCGATATCAGCCTTTTCTTCCGGCTCAAGGAAACGAAACTGCGCTTTGGCGTCAATGAAACGGCTGATGAGCCACGCACTGCTCAACCGGTCGATATAGGGGTGAACACGAGTCACCCAGATACGACCTTGATAGCCGGCCCGATCAAAAGAAGCGACCAGAGGAAGCACGACATCTGTCCGGCGCAGTTTTTCCGAGGCTGTATCAAGCAGCGCCAGAGTCTTAACCGCAGCCCCTGAAGGGAAAAAATCGCGGCTTTGCAGAGATTCGCAGCGCTTCCGCAGCTTGCGCAGGGGAGGCAAAAGCTCTTTTACCTGGTCGCCACCCTCAGCAGGGTTCGATGCCGCCAGCAACTCTCTCACCTCAGCCTGGATCTGCAGAAATTCCTGATCGATCTGGCCCTGAAAGAGCTTCTCAATCTGCCCGTCCTCTATCCCTTCGATCCGTGAACACTGCATGGCGATTGCCTCACCGCCAAGGGTGTTGACCTCGCCGATCAACCAGGTGATGCTTTCGAGCAGGTCGTCACGGTTCGGCAGGATCTGCAGACCGGTCTTCAATTGCACCGCCCCGCAGGCCGAGATCCGTCGCCAGATGCGCATCCTCGCCTTGGCGTTGGCGGCGGGGACAGAATAGGAGAAGAGAATCCATTTATCATTCATAGTGAACTAATTATATGTTACACCTATAACAATGTCAAGAGGAATAATTCAGAAGGGAATGAAGTTTTTCTTCAGTCAGACATTCACCGGCAAGCAAGAGTTCATACCACGCAATTCCATTAGACATCAGTTCTCGGGCTGTGCTATGATAGTGATACCACTATGGTACCCAAGGATTGCACCCCCACTTGTTGCTTGTCTTCTCACCTTTTCCCCGGCAGACTATGACTGTTCCCATCCGGCCCATCTGCTTGTTTTTGTTGCTCCTGTTCCAACCGTACCTGCTGTGGTCAGCCCCCCAGACTGTATCCATAGGCATTCTCGCCAAAAGTGGTGAAGGGGTCGCCGTGGAAAAGTGGTCCGCCACGGCCGACTATCTCTCCGCCGCCCTTCCCGCTTACCATTTTGTCATCATCCCCCTGGGATTCAAGGAATGCCATGAGGCAGTCCAACAGGGCCGGATCGATTTCATCCTGACCAACTCGTCTTTATATGTGGAGCTGGAAAAGC
>CAITDH010000136.1 GCA_903891045.1 uncultured Desulfobulbaceae bacterium
AGATATCCACCCCATCTGGTGACCCAGCAACCAAGCATTCGAGATGTTACGTTGTCAGTGTCATCTGAAGCCTCTTTAATAGCGTAAGTCGCACTGACCGGTGCCTCAGTTCGAATTTTGTCAACACTTGGATTGACTCCATTCGGCGGAAAATATTCAGGTGAGGTTGATTTTGTATTTTTACTCAATACGGCATGAAGTGAAGGCGAATTTCCGGTTTTGACGACGATCCCTTCCTGCCAATCCTGGAAACCGTCTTTCCGAATGGTTATCTGATGTTTGCCTTCTGAAATACCCATTACTTCGGTGGGGGTGATTCCTACAGGTTTGTTATCGATCAAAATATCCGCGCCTGCCGGATCACTGGTTGCGTTTATGCCACCGCATGAGGGTTCCAACTTCAAATTCATGCTGACCTGTTGACCAGCTTTAATCATTACTTCAGCGGTTTTTACTTTGAAACAGTCTTTTTGAATCTCGATTTTTCGTTTTCCAGGCTCAATGTTGGAGGCATCCATATCCGTATTTCCCAACGGGTTTCCATCCAGCAGAACTGAGGCCCCTGGCGGATCACTGGTCAGTTTCAGGTACCCATAAGCTTTTTTTGAATCCGACTGAACAGGTTGCTCTAAAGATGGCAAAATCTCATTTTTCTGACCCTTTTTCAGATTGCTGATCTTTATTTTGGCCAGGTCTGAAAACTCACCATCCGGATATTTTTTGAGATATGACTCAAAAACAGCCGGATCATTATCATTCATGATGGACTGCCAGTAAAGCGCCTCCATTTTCGATTTGGAATCGGATTTTGTCGGTTCCTGAGAAATCTCAACCTTGATCGGGCCTGTAAAATAGAAATCACCCGTCAAAGAGCCATATTCCCATGGAGTTTGCCTGTTGTCGGTTATTTTTTTGACATCTTCCCGAACCTTTCTAAGCATCTGGGAAATTTCCATCGGCGCTTCAATATGATTCAATATGGCCTGTGAATATGGGCTATGTTTGCCTTTTCCGTCAGAAGCCACTTCGCCATCTTTTGTGGCATAGGATATCATGGTTCCGTCACTGGCCTTCATGGGCGCAAGCCCTCTGCCAATAAGAGTGGATCGCCCGGAACCCATTCCCTCCGCCAGCTTTTTGGATAGCGGGTTATCCCGGCACGCATCCAGAAACACCAGGTTTACCCGCTGTGCGCCTTCCATCTGCTGCAAAACCAGATTGAGCTCCGATACTTCAAAATACAGATCCTTCTCTTTTCGGAGCGTGGCATCAACAGGAATCAGATAATTGGTTCCGGCAACCTGTATGCCATGTCCCGCATAATAGAACACAGCCACCTGCGCCCCTTCGAGCCGGTCTCCAAACTGTCTTAACACTTTATCCAGCGTACTTTTGGTCAAATCTACCTGAACATCCACCTCAAAACCCAGCCGTTTTAACACTTTTCCGATTTCTGTAGCATCATTTCGTGGATTGGGCAGGGCTGGCGTGTTTTGATAGGCGCTGTTGCCTATCACCGGGGCTACGCGCTTCTCCGGAGAAGCCGCATTGGATGGAAGGCATTGAACCCAACAAATCAGATTCACGATTACCAATAGTCTCAATAAAAAAGAGTGGTTTTTGTGCATACGGAACCTCTATTTCGTAGGTGTTCTTATG
>CAITDH010000137.1 GCA_903891045.1 uncultured Desulfobulbaceae bacterium
ATAGGCATGGATCGTGGTCATCAGCCCCCGCTTGATACCAAAGTTATCAAGGATGACCCGGGCCAGGGGGGCCAGACAGTTGGTAGTACAGGAGGCATTGGAGACCACATGATGCAGGGTCGGATCATACTCATCCTCATTAACCCCCATGACAAAGGTCTTAACATCCCCCTTGGCAGGAGCGGACAGAATTACCTTCTTGGCCCCGGCATCGATATGGGCCTTGAGCGATTCGCTGTCGCAAAAAATCCCTGTGCATTCGGCAACATACTCCACCCCCATCTTTCCCCAGGGGATATCAACCGGATGACGATGACTGGAGACCGCAATGTGCCGACCATCGACAATAATGCCCTTGGCGTCCGTCTCCACCTTCTTTTCATAGATCCCCATGACCGAATCATATTGGAGCAGATGACCAAGGGTAGCATTATCAGTGAGATCATTGATGGCCACCACCTCGATATCAGCAAAGGCCGGATCTTTACTGATCGCCCGAAAGATATTCCTGCCAATACGCCCAAAACCATTTATGCCAACTTTTATCGTCATATCCAGCCTCCTTGATTCCCAGTTATGAGTTCTTTGCCAGTTTTCGCCTCTTGTCACTCTCCAGAAGCGACTGACACGTAAAATCTCTTAGACTGTCAGCTCCCTTACAGACGAAGCAACCTGTGCAGCCGCCTCTTTATACAGTTGCAGATACTGTTTCATCACCCTCTGCCAGGTATATTTCTCACCAATCCGCTTGACGGCCTGCCGCTGCATCTCCCTGATCCTGGCGGGATGATCACGGTAAAGAACCGTGGCCCTCTGCATCGCCTCACTCAGGGCCGCCGCGGTATGCCGGGTGTAGGAGAAACCAGTTTCGCCATCCAGGACCTTGACCAGACCACCCACATGATGGACGATGGGCAGATTACCAAAAAGCTGGGCGATGAAATCCGTCAACCCGCAGGGCTCATAGCGGGAAGGGATCAGAAAAAAATCGCCGGCAGCATAGATTCGATTAGCCAGGGCCGGATTAAAGCCCTTCAGGATACAGACCCGGCCCCGATTTTCATCCTTTTCCGCCAGAACGGCCAAGTCCCGTTCTTCATCATAGCCACCACTGCCCAACAGCAGAAACTGAAACGCAGGATTGTTTTTTTTATCTGTTAAAAGTCCCCGCAAAGCGGCCAGCAGGACGCCAACCCCCTTCTGTTCATTGAGACGGCCAATAAAGGTAAAAAGGGGCAGATCAGGGGTAAAATCAAGGGAACCGATAGGTACAACCCCATCAACCATCTGGTTACCGGCAAGCTCCCGTAACAGGGTCTCCTTGCAGGCCCGCTTTCCCGACAAAGCGCCGTCTGCCAGGAGGTTGAAAGGAGCATCAATCCCGCTCTTCCCGGCATCGGCCGGATCAAACTCCGCCGGGTCAATGCCATTAGTCACTCCGGCCAGCTTCACCCCCAGATCCTGCAAGGTATGGCCAAGCCAACCGGTCAACCGGTCATCATCTGTTTCCTGCAACTCACGGGCATACTGCTCACTGACCGTATTCATCACCGCATACGGGGCCGCCGCCAGCAAGGGATCAAAGCAATCGGCCAGCCGGTTCTGCATAATAACCTTCCAGGGCAGGCCGGTACTGGCATGGGCAAAGGAGAGATCCGCAACCTCCTGATGATAGCCTTTGCCCGCATTATGGATGGTCACCACCGTGCCCGTGCCGCGAAAAAAATGGCGCAGCCCGCTGTTTTCACGGATCATGGCCGGCAACACCGCAGTATGACCATCATGGCAGTGGATGATATCAGGACAAGCGCCCAGAAGCAGCATGAGATCCAGCGCCCCCTTCTGGAGCAGGATATTCATGGCAAAATAATCGATATGGCCCTGCCCGGCCTGATAATCTGGATTTACAGCCTCGTCCGCCGCCGTATAAGTATAAACGGCTGTCTTCTCGGCAAAACGGTCGGCCTCAAGGAGATACAATGTCACCCGGTCTATCCTCGCTGTCCAGACCCGCACCTTTTCCCGGCGCTCTACATGGGCATAATCAAGATCCACCTCGTATTCCAGCTCACGTTCAGGAAAAAGAGGATCCGCCAGAGGCAGAAACCCCAGAGAATGTGGATCTATAAATCCATAGCGCGGCATGACCACACTCACCTGTCGCCCTGGCCAACCGGCAAGGGCGACAGCTAATTGCCGGGCCACATCTTTGACCCCGCCAGCCCCGGCCAGCTGGCCATACTCACGGGTCAACATCCAGATAGTGCGAATAGCGACCCGCCCGACTTCACGTTTTTTATCCATTCAATCTCACCCCTCCCGGCAATCCACCGCCATCTGCCGCAATAGGTGATCGGCCAGGGTGAGTCGAACCATGGCCTCACAGACCGGAATGATCCTAGGGATGGCGGAGATATCATGACGGCCGCCGACCTTGATCGTCACCGGCTCATTGGCCAGATTGACGGTCTGCTGCTCTTTGGAAATGGAAGGAATCGGTTTGACCGCCACCCTGATCACCAGCGGGGCGCCGTTAGAGATCCCGGACAGAATCCCTCCGGCATTATTGGCAAGGAAACCAGAGGGGCCAATAGGGTCATTGTTCTCCGAACCAAGCATCTCGGCTGCGGCAAATCCGGCGCCAATCTCCACCCCTTTGACCGCACCGATGGACATGAGCCCATGAGCAAGCTCGGCCTCCAGCTTGTCAAACACCGGCTCACCAAGACCTGCCGGGCAGGAGGCCACGATCTCCACAATCCCGCCCAGGGTGTCCCCCTGACTGCGCACTTCCTGCACCCGCTGCTCCATCTGCGCGGCCGCCTCGGCGTCCGGACAGTAGTAGCTGTTGGTCCCAATCAGGGAAAGATCACGCTGACGTACATGGATCCCACCCAAAGCCACGGTATAGGCACACACCTCAATATTGTATTGCAGCAGAAGCTGTTTGGCAACTGCGCCTGCCGCCACCCGGGCCGCCGTCTCCCGGGCTGAGGCCCGACCGCCGCCGCGATGATCGCGAATGCCATATTTGGCAAGATAGGTCACATCGCCATGCCCTGGCCGGAAGATATCCCGCAGCCCGTCATAGGACTTTGAATGGGCATCTTTATTCTGAATGGCCAGACAGATGGGAGTGCCGGTACTGCGCGGCAGATCTTCGCCGGCAGGAGTAAAAATCCCGGAGAGGACTTCCACCTGATCCGGCTCCTTACGCGGGCTGGAGGCCCCGCCCTGACCTGGCCGCCTGCGATCCATCTCCTTTTGCAACTCCCTGGGATCAAGGATTATCCCTGGCGGACAACCATCTATCACCGCCCCCACGGCTGTGCCATGCGACTCCCCCCAGGTGGTCACCCGGAACAATTTACCAAAGGTATTTCCTGCCATTTTTCCCTCTCATCAAATGCTGACTGCTGCAACAATAACGTCCAGAATCTCTGGCACACTCAACTTACCGGTATCGACAACGATATCGGCTGTTTCACGGTACAAAGGCTCCCTGATCGTAAGAATCTCCCGCACCTCCGCACACACCCCTTTTCCTGTCAGCGAAGGACGCAGGACATCACTTGTGCTGTCATTCTGTATCCGCTGACACAGGACATCTGGATCTGCGGTCAACCAAACCACATGGCCATGCTCCTTTAATAACGGCCACAGATGCCGATGAAGGATAGCGCCGCCGCCGGTGGCAATCACGCATCGCCTCTGCTCGCCAAGCCCCTGCAAAACCTCTTGCTCACAACGGCGAAACCCGTCCCAGCCCTCAGCCTTGACGATATCATTTACCGTCGCGCCTTTCTTTTCACAGATAAGGATATCCATATCCAGAAAAGAAAAACCGAGACGATCTGCCAGTTGCCTGCCGACCGTTGTTTTTCCCACGGCCCGAAAACCGATAAGAAAAATTATCTCTTTCATATTGTTTTTTTCCCTTTAATTTACAGTATAGTATGCGGTAACATAAAGTTGTGTCAAGTTAAGATACAATGGAGAGGCAATGAAATTTCACCCTCTTTTCACCACCTCCCTTTGGGATCAGGCAAGGAAAGCATAATGAAATTCAAGGATTATTACCAGACCCTGGATCTAAAAAAAGATGCCTCCCAGGACGAGATCAAACGGGCATACCGTAAGCTGGCCAGAAAGCTCCACCCCGATGTCAATAAAAGCCATGATGCGGAAGAAAAATTCAAGGAATTGGGCGAGGCCTACGAGGTCCTCCAGGATCCTGAAAAACGAGCGGCCTATGACAAATTTGGCAGCAACTGGCAGGCTGGTCAGGACTTTGAACCGCCACCCAACTGGGATGCCGGTTTTGAATTCAGCGGTGGCGGCTTTACCCAGGCTGACGCCTCACAGTTCAGTGATTTTTTCGAATCACTCTTTGGCAAAAGCAGTGGCTCCTCCCATGCCAGGCCGGGCTATCACACCCATGCAGCCTTCCATGCCAGAGGCCAGGATGTCCATGCCAAGATCGTAATCAACCTGGAAGACAGTTATCTGGGCGCCCAGAAGACTATCACCCTCAGCCGGCCAGTTATCGATCAAAATGGGCATGTGGGCACCTCTCCGCACACGATAACACTCTCCGTCCCCAAAGGGATCATCGAAGGACAACAGATCAGGCTTGAAGGCCAGGGTGGTCATGGCGCCGGTCAGGCAGGCAACGGTGATCTCTTCCTGGAAATCGCCTTTGCGCCCCACCGGATCTTTACCATGGACAAACGCGACATCCTGCTCTCCCTGCCAGTCACCCCCTGGGAGGCAGCACTGGGCGCGACCGTGTCGGTGCCAACCCTGGGCGGGATCGTGGGACTGAAGATCCCGCCCGGCTCCCAAACAGGGAAAAAGCTCCGCCTAAAAGGACGGGGACTCTCTTCCACCACTCAAAGCGGTCATCAATATGTCACCCTGGCCATTATCACCCCGGAACCAGTGACTGACGCCCAGAAAAAAATCTACGAACAGATGGCCCAGCTCATGCCGACAAATCCACGCAGCGGCTTAGGAGTATAACCATGACCGACACCATACTATCATGCACCGCACTTGACGAGACAACCACTTACTCCCTGCACCAGTGCTGTACTCTGTGCCGGATCAATGCCCAGATGATCTATGAGATGATCGACGAAGGAGTCATCTCCCCCATGGGTAACAATCCCCAAAACTGGTGTTTTGGGGCCACCCAGATCAAACGGATCCAGATCACCCTGCGTCTGCAACAGAATCTGAGGGTCAATCTCCCCGGCGCCGCCCTGGCCCTCGATCTTCTGGAAGAGTTGGCAGAATTACGGGGCCTCATCCCCAACAAATGATCCTCGACAAGAAAGGATGAACCAATGCAGTGGAAAGATGAATTCAAAATTGGTATCCCCGTAATCGACGCCCAACACAAACAACTCTTCCTCTGCGAAAATGAGCTCAGCGAGGCCCTCGCCAAAGGACTGAGACCGTCAGCCATTGATAGCATCCTGAAACAACTTGGTTTTTACGTTGCCAGGCATTTTGCCATGGAAGAACAATACATGCGGGCCTCATCCTATCCAGACCTTCCTGAACAGCTTGAAGCCCATCATTATTTCACCAAACGTTTTACCGAAATCCAAGAAGAGTTCACGCAAAACGGCCTGAGCCCAAGCTTAGTTCATG
>CAITDH010000138.1 GCA_903891045.1 uncultured Desulfobulbaceae bacterium
AATAGCCTTGCGGTTTCATGAGGCATGACCTGTATCTCCACAGCCCATGATCCGGGCAGGGCCATCACCTGTTCCTGCAACTCGCCATCTCTCTGGGATTCCTATGTCGTGTCTGCTCCTGACGGCACACCCTTCCATCTCTATGGTTGGCGCGCCATCATTGAGAAAAGCTACAGGCATCCAACCTATTTCCTGAGTGCCCATAGGGAGTTCCAAGGTAAAAAAAGGATTGTCGGCGTTCTGCCTCTTGTTCATTTTTTCTGCCCCAAGGATGAGAGCAGGCTTGTTTCCCTGCCCTTTCTCGATTGCAGCGGCCTTTTCGCCGACAATCCCGCGATTGAACAGTTCCTCTTCCATGAGGCGCTGACCCTTGCCGAACAAATTGGGGCCGTCCACCTGGAACTGCGCCAGGATCACCCCCTTGGTTTTCTTCATGAAAAAAGCTTTGAGCTTCCATCGTCATACAGTCACCAGGTCCATACCTTCAAGGTTGGTCTCCGCCGGCCCCTGCCGGGTTCAAGCGAAGAACTCTGGCCGTCCCTGGGAGCCAAGGTCCGCAATCAGGTACGGAAGGCCCGCCACTGCAAGTGTCGCACCAGGGTTGGCGGTCCGGAACTGCTTGCCCCTTTCTATTCAGTTTTTTCGCACAATATGCGGGATCTGGGTTCCCCGGTCCATGCCCGTTCTTTTTTTGCCGAAATCTTTGAAGAGTTTGGGGAACAGGCCGCTATCATCCTTGTCGAAGGGGAACATGAACCTCTTGCCGGTGCCCTGGTTATCCGAATGCACGAAACCTTGTATAACCCCTGGGCCTCATCTTTGCGGGCCTTCCGTTCCCTCTGTCCGAATATGCTTCTCTACTGGCAGATGTTGACCTATGGTTGTGAACAGGGCCTTCGTTTTTTCGATTTTGGCAGATCTTCTCTCGGGGCCCCAACCCATCGATTCAAAGAACAGTGGGGTGCCGAGGTTCGTCCCCTGTCCTGGCATATTTTTTCTAAGAAACCGAATAGTTGGAGCCCTGATCGGGAGAGTCTGGTTATCGAGCCCTGGAAACAGCTTGATCTGAACCTTTCCCGTGAGACTGGCCCGGAACTGCGTCGCTGGATCAGCCTGTAAGCGGGAGAGTGAGCATGCAGCCTGTGCAGCACAATGGATTTCTTGTTACCGTTCCCATGCCGCTCTTGGTGGTGGTGGAAGACGTAGGCTGGTGGCAGGGTCAGGATGGTTCTTCCGTCAATGAGCCGTTTCGAAGCGGTATGGACCGAAATCACTGCCTGGAGGATTACCAGGCCCTGCTTCTTCTGGCCAAGCGCCTGCAGATGCGGATCCAGCTCTCCATGGTCCTCTGTGAGTGGGATCGCAGCAACCTGTTGCGCCATGTTCCCACTGCCACCTGGATGGGCGAAGAGTGGCGGAATCCCCACCGGCGGGAAGATACTCTGGAAGAGGCCGCCGGATTTCTCCGGACCAACAGCGATCATCTGGAAATCGGACTTCACGGAATCGGCCACGAATTCTGGAAGAATAAAAAGATGGAACGCTCCGAGTTTCATGATCCAGATAACATCATGCGTCCTCCGGATCTTATCCGTCAGCACCTGGATGCCTTTGGCGCCATCATGGCGGAAAATGGTCTGGGTCCATTTCCTCGAGCCTTTGTGCCGCCGGCCCTGCAGTACAGTTTCGGGAACGGTGCCCAATCATTTCAGGCCATTCTCCGCGATTACGGAGTCACCTGTGCCACCACCATTTTTTCCCGAGCCCGTCAGTACGCTCCTCCGGTTCATGAGAAAATCAGCTGGGAAAGCGATGTGTTGCTCATCGAGCGACATCAGGCACCGGTGTCCTGGCAGATCCAGGCGGCGGCGCCAGCCCTGTCACATGCAGGCCCTGTCGTCAGCCTGCACTGGAAAAATCTGCTGCACACAAATCTCCACAGAAACGAGGAGGTAATCGCCCCCTGGGCAGAATTCCTTTCTGCCTGTTGCCGCGACTTCAACCGAATGGCGGCCCCGGACACGGCCACCTGCTGGAACCAGTTTGCCCACCACAGCCTGGCAGGAATCAGGCCGCTGGGTGCGGGGGTGGAGATCGATGTCAGCCGGGTGCCGAACCTCAGCACCATATCCCCCCGCTTCTTTCTCAAAATCAGGGACGAGCAGAATCGCTCATGGCAGATCAGTAACGGACAAATAGTTTCTTCCGAGCACCAGGGGCCTGTGACCCTGGCCTGTGTAGAGATTTTTTCCCGGAGCAGACCGCTCTATTTGACGCCACGGAGCTCCAAGGCTTCGGCATAGACCGTCTCTATCCTGGAAAAGACCTCTTCCCAGGTATAAGAGGATGTGAGCTCGGCGATTTCCTCCGGGGTTGGCCGGGAACCTTTCATGATGCGTTGAAACTGTCTGGAAATTGCCTCGGCGAGCATGGTTTCCAGTTGGGGCCAATCCTTGTCAAAGGGCTTGTCCACTTCCTCCAGAGGGGGGAGGGCAACCAGCTCCACCAGATCACTTTTTGAGTTGCCGAAGATTGCCCGAGATCCCGGGAGATCAGTAGTGACGATGCGGCAGCCGCAGGCAAGGGCCTCTAAAAGGACAAGGGGTAATCCCTCGTAAAAAGAGGGGAGAATAAAAAGATGACTTTTCCCCAGGATACCGGCCAACTCCTGCTGGCTCACCCTGC
>CAITDH010000139.1 GCA_903891045.1 uncultured Desulfobulbaceae bacterium
CCACGCCCTTCTCGCCCTTGCTCGCCCCAACCCCTGCCCAAGGAGACAATACCCATGCAGACGAACTACTCTTTCGACGGTCGCGTCTTTATCGCCTCGCCCGAGAATCATGCTCCCAACCGGGACGCCCTCCGCCAAATACAGGAGCAAGTGATCGAATTCGTCACCGGCCAGGAACTACGGCAAGGGCAAGCGGGGGCCTACCTCTTCCTCGACCTCTCCCTCCTGCCGATGATCAATTCCGGTTTAATTGGGGCCATCGGGGCGGCGATGCTGGAGGAGAAGGTCAGGTCCATCTATCTCTGCGGGATGCGGCAGCCGGTGCTCTCGATCGCCGAGCGCTTCGGGCTGATCAGTTTCACCGGTCCCCTCCTCCCCAACGCCACAAGCGAGATTCGCCGGAATCGGCACAAGATCAAATCCGCTAAATCCCTGGCCCATGGACTTCTGGAGCTGATTCCCGAACGCACCTAGCCTAATCGGCGGATGGAGCCCAGACAGATCCGCCGCCTCATTTCTCTCCCGCCCCATTCGCCAGCAACTCCCTTAAGCCGGTTTGCCGCTGGTAGGTGTCCTGGTTCTTGACCGCCATGGCCAGGGCCTTGCGCGTCCCGACCAGAACCGCTAGTTTTTTGGCGCGGGTCAAGCCGGTGTAGATTAGGTTGCGAAAGAGCATCTTGAAATGCTGACTGACTATGGGGATAATCACACAATCAAACTCACTGCCCTGTGACTTGTGGATTGTGATGGCATACGCCAGGTCCAGCTCACTGATCTCATCCTTCTGGTATTCCACCTCGCGACCTCCCACCAGAAAACGGATCACACAGGTTAGATCAACCGCATTCACCTGGCTGATCAGGCCGATGTCCCCGTTGAAGACCCCAAGGTCATAATTGTTC
This sequence comes from uncultured Desulfobulbaceae bacterium, assembly GCA_903891045.1. Lineage (GTDB taxonomy): Bacteria > Desulfobacterota > Desulfobulbia > Desulfobulbales > Desulfocapsaceae > UBA2270. The sequence goes on from CAITDH010000139.1 coordinate 903, forward strand.
CGGCGATGGATGACCCGGTCCCCCACCCTGAATATCCGCTCACCGAGAATCAGTTGCCCCTTGCTCTCAGCACCAGGATTGACTGTTTGTTGTAAAGTGCGATTGAGCGTGGCCGTGCCCAGGCTCCCCCTTATCATGGGCGAGAGCACCTGGATCTCGCACTCTTTGCCAAAATATTTGGGGATCCATTCGGTATAGAGCCTGACAATCACCTCCTGAGCGGTCAGGCCATAGTAGAGGGATGACCAGGGATGCACCTTTTTCAGGACTGACCGCAGTTCATCAGCGCTATTTTCTGCGGTCTGGAGCAGACCAAAATTCACATGGCTGTAAGCATCCGGCAGATCAAGATCGCCCCTCTTTTTGTGAGACGACAGCTCCTCGTCAATTCCTGTAAAAAGATGCACCTCGCCAAAATGGGCCTCCACGTCCTGGGCTGACAACTTGAAATAATCCCGCACCCTGGCAATAACCCGGAGCTGTTCTTTGGTGGCCTCGTTGGAATCAAGAAAGAGGCAGTCGGCCTTTTCCGTCCACAAGCCAGGCTGCTTAAAGGGAGAGGGAACCTGGGGGATAACTCCAACATTGATGGCATGGGCATAACGGACAATGGAAGATTCCCCGGCCTGCCGGAACACCTTGCTTAAGGTAAAGAGCGGAACAACCCCGGAAGCAATCAGATCCGCCAGCACATTTCCCGCCCCCACTGATGGCAACTGGTCAGCGTCTCCAATCAAAACGAGCCGCGCACCCTCAGGAATAGCGGCAAGCAAGGCCGCGGCCAGACTGATATCGAGCATGGAACACTCATCGACGACCAGACAGTCGAGGACTAAAGGCTGTTCCCGGTTGCGCTTGAAACCGCCGCCCTGATACTCCAGCAAACGGTGAATGGTCTTGGCCTCAACCCCAATCACCTCCCCCATGCGCTGGGCCGCACGGCCTGTGGGCGCGGCCAGGGTCACATTCAGCCCCATAGCCTGCAACAACTTGACCAGGGTTCTGGTGGTTGTGGTCTTGCCGCAACCCGGCCCCCCGGTCAGGATCGCGCAACGGCAAGAGGCAATGCCGGCAACGGCATCATATTGTTCAGGACTCAGTTGCAGATTCTGGGTTGCGCTGTAGCTCTGCAGCCATTGCTCCACCTTTTTTTCATCAATGGCCAGGGGGAAACAAAGTTGTCGCAACCATTCAGCACAATTCTGTTCATCATAATAAAGGGTCTTGGAATAATAACAAGGGACTGCGGCCATGCCATCCATTTCCAGAAAACGGGTCTTCAGCAGATTATCCCGCTCCATGGAGTCAAGATATGACTCCAGCCGACCTGCCAGATCCAACTCCAGGAGTTCCCTGATCTGGGCCAGGATCTGGCCGCTGGTCAGAAAACAATGGCCCTGTTCCCGGGAGGCCGCTAAAATATGACGAATAGCGGCCATGATTCTGAGCTCTGAGTCCAAGGGAATGCCGAGTGAGAGGGCAACCTTGTCGGCCGAAAAAAAGCCGATACCGTAAAAGTCATCCGCCAGCCGGTAGGGATTCTCGCGAACCAGGGCGACGGCCTGATCTCCATATTTCTTGTAGATACGAACGGCAAAGAGCGTGGAGATCCCATGCCCCTGCAAAAAGAGCATCACCTCCCGCACCGCCCGATGTTCCTCCCAGGCCGTCTTGATCCCGGCCAGTTTTTTGTGGGCGATACCCGGCACCAGGAGCAGGTCCTCAATCCGGTCCTCAAAGATGTCAAGGGTCCGCTTGCCGAAATAGCTGACAATCTTGCGGGCAGTCTTGGGCCCCACCCCTTTGATAAGCCCGGAACCAAGATACTTTTCCAGACCAGCCGCAGTAGCCGGTTTCTGCTCATCGGCGCGTACTGCCTTGAACTGCCTGCCGTAGGTAGGATGGGTGCCCCAGGAGCCAAAAAATTTCATGGTCGCCCCGGCAAAAACGCGGGTCTGGTGCACGGTCACGGCCACGGCCTCATGTTCGTTGAAACACTTCACCCGCAACACAGACCAACCCGACTCGGTATTATGATAAGTGACCCGTTCGACAATCCCCTGGATCTGCTCTTCGATAAAACCTTTCTGCATAAAACCGCTTTAATCCCTCCAGAAAATGAGTTCCCCCTCAAAAACCACCCGCACCCGGCACTATTTTTTCTTATCTGGATCATTGATAGCATAAATACGAAGCAGAAGCCAGTAGACTCAATACTGATTGAAGGCATATCAATACAACATCATTTTTTATATGGTCGAGCAATCAAGTTGCCGAATCACCCTCCTCTCCAGACAAATTCCTGTTTTTTCCCTTGACATGAATTGCATGAGTCCGATAAGAAAGATAGGGTATCCTGAACAAACAGAATGAAGCCTATTCAGTATTATCCCATCGACACTAATTTCATCTATTACCTTTACCTGTGAGAGAACAATGAGCAACACAACAGAATATGGCTGGAACGAGGCTACGGGTATACCCCTGCTCGCCAAGCTGCGAAGTGATTTAAAAACAGCCATGTTGGGCAGGAACGAAACAGTCAAAGGTGCTATTCGTATCATCATAAGTGAATTTCCTACCAGGATCACCCTGCCTATCACCTTGGAAAGCGGTAAGAAGAGCAGCCGCCCCAAGCGCGATGACGAGATAACAAACGATGAAATCATCACCGTGATCATGGGCCTGTGCAAATCAGAGAAACAGACCCTGGAATTCACCAAGCAGGCCACTTCTGACTATCTGCAAGTCCTGGAATCATACCTGCCCCAAATGGCCTCCGAGGAAGAGATCATGGCCTGGGCCAAGGAAAACATCGACCTGTCACAATTCAAAAGTCCCATGCAGGCCATGGGGGCCATCATGAAACATTTCGGCAAGACCGCTGATGGCAATATGGTGAAAAAAGTTCTGGCTTCAATAGCCGGATAACAAGATGGCAAATCCCCCAATCAGACAAGAACCTGCGGCAGCAAACACCCCGGAGTGCCAGCACCTTGCTTGCCCCACAGGAAAAGACAATAGTGGCGATGAGCTTTTTGACGCCATCCAGGACCCGGTGCTGGTTGTCACCCCGGAAGGCATTATTATCGATGCCAATCTGGCCGCCATCAATGCCGCCCGTAAAACAAAGAATCAGATCCTTGGCATGGGAATCTGCAAGATTATCCATGGTGGCAGCTCCCCCCACCTGCAATGTCCGCTGGAATCATTTTTACGCACCTGCACCCCCCGGGTAGAAGAAACAAGACTGCCTGGCCTTTTTGGAGAGTATCTGCTCACTATCTCGCCAATCAAAGATAGTGATGATATAATCCGAAAGATATTATTGATTGCCCGCGAACTGACCTCCGATGAACTGCGAAAAGTCGATTCCATGCGCACAGCGCAACTTGCGGCCATCGGCGAACTGGCGGCAGGCGTTGCCCATGAAGTCAATAATCCCATTACCGGTATTATCAATTTTGCCCAACTCCTCCTTGATGACAGTGAAAAACATTCGCTCCAGGCAGAACTTCTCACCCGGATTATTAATGAAGGGGAACGAATCGCGTCCATCATCAAGAATCTGCTCTCCTTTGCCCGGGAAGGCAATCAGGAACATGAACCCATCGATATGATCAGGGTCATTGAGGCCACCCTGTCACTAGTCGAGCATCAATTCAAAAAAGATGGCATCCAGATCAGCACAGACTTTCCCCAAGCCCCCTGCCCTATCTATGGGAATTTTCGTCAACTGCAGCAAGTAATCCTGAACCTGCTGAGCAACAGCAGGTTTGCCTTAAACGAGCGTTACCCCATTACTTCTCCAGACAAGAAGATTCTGATCTCCTGTCACCCTGTCACCACCGAAGGAAAAAAGGCCTGGATCCAGAC
>CAITDH010000140.1 GCA_903891045.1 uncultured Desulfobulbaceae bacterium
GACTTCAGTCCGATAACGGCGGTAGTATCAAACCCCGCTGTCGGACTGAAGTCCGACCTACTCCTGTGGCCAATATCCGGCAATTCAGCAATTTCCGAATCCCTAAACCCCATCCCCATAATCCTGAAAGCAGACAGAAACCATGTTCCCCCCTGATCTTCTCGCCGCCACCCCCCACTCTCCGGGGGTTTACCTGATGCTGGATAAAAAATCCGGTGTCCTCTATGTCGGCAAAGCCAAGGATCTGCGCAAGCGGCTGGCCTCTTACGCCCGGATTGCGCAAGCGGGTCAGGACAAGACGGCGGTCATGCTCTCCCATGTCCACAAGGTGGATACCCTGCTCACCCGCACCGAAAAAGAGGCCCTGATCCTTGAGGCCTCGCTGATCAAAAAACATCGCCCCCGCTATAATATCATCCTCCGTGACGACAAAAATTATCCCCTGCTCAAGGTCACGGTCCAGGAGGAATGGCCGCGGGTGCTGATGACCCGCCGCCGCAAGAAAGACGGCGCCCGCTATTTCGGCCCCTACTCCTCGCCTTCCGCCATGTGGGCGGCCCTCAGGCTGCTCGCCTCCCTCTTTCCCCTGCGCCGATGCAAGGGCGCTCAGCTCCAGCCCCGAACCCGGCCCTGCCTCAACGGCCAGATGCACAACTGCCTGGCCCCCTGCATGGGCCTGACCGACAGAACAGGGTATCAGGAAATGGTGGCCAGGGTCATCATGGTCCTCGAAGGGCATAACCGGGACCTGATCGCCACCATGGGCCAGCAGATGGCATTGGCCGCCCGCAATCTGGAGTTTGAACATGCAGCCATCATCCGCGACCAGATCCAGGCCCTGTCCCGAACCCTGGAAAAACAGGTGATCGTGGCCACCCATTCCCGGGATCAGGACATCTTTGGCCTGGCCAGAAAAGATGCCTCCCTGGCCCTTGCCATCCTTCTGGTCAGAAACGGTACGATCAGCGGCAGCCGCACCTTTTTCCTCGCTGACCCCATCGGGGATGACGCCAGCATCCTCTCTCAAATTCTCAACCAATACTATGACCAGGGCGACAACCTGCCCCAGGAGATCCTTCTGCCCTTTGCCCCCGAGGATAAAGAGCTCCTGAGCGAACGACTGAGCGACCTGCGGGGCGAGACAGTCCATCTCCAGATCCCCCAGCGTGGTGATCGGATGCAGCTCATCGCCATGGCCAACGCCAACGCCCAGCAGCTTTTTTCCGAACGCGACCATAAAGAACAGTCCTGGCAGACGCTCGCGGACTCCATGGTAAAAAGCCTGCACCTGCACCACCCCCCTGACACCATTGAATGCCTGGATATCTCCAATACATCCGGCCAGCATGCGGTCGGGTCCCTGGTCTGTTTTGAGCGGGGTGAGGCGGCCCTCCATAAATTCCGGCACTACAAGATCCGCACCATTGATGGCCCCGATGATTACGCGATGATGGCCGAGGTGCTGGAACGCCGGTTGAAACGGGGGCTGGAAGAAAACGACCTGCCTGATCTGCTGATGGTCGATGGCGGACGCGGTCAGTTAGGGATCGCCCTGCGCGTGGCTAGGGAGATAGGCGCTGGAGATATTCTGGAACTCGATTGGCTCGGGATTGCTAAGGAAAAAGAGGGAGAAGGGGAAAAACTGTATAAACCGGGCCGCAAAAATCCGATTATCCTGCCAGCGCATAATCCGGTGTTGCTCTATTTCATGCGCATCCGGGACGAATCACATCGCTACGGAGTGAGTTTTCACCGCAAACTGCGCAACAAATCGACCCTGGCCTCAGAGCTTGACACCATCAGCGGTATTGGTCCCAAGAAAAAACAGATGTTGCTCAAGACCCTCGGCAGCCTGACCCAGATCAAGCAGGCCTCAGAGGAAAAGCTGACCAGGGTGCCGGGAATCGGCCCGGAACTGGCGCGGGAGATCCGTCACCATTTTCATCCATCAGAACAGCCGGAGGCATAACTGGATATGGCCACCGAAGAAGAAATCCTCGCCCGGCTCAAACCCGGCTGCATCTGCAAGGGAATCAAGCTGCACCGGATTGTCCAGGCCATCGAAAACGGGGCCACCAGTTTTGAGCAGATTGCCAAAATCACCGGCATTGGCGGCGGATCCTGCGGATCAAAACGCTGTGGACAAAAGGTGGCGGAGCTGTTGAGACAAAAAGAGGATATTGATTTTTTGCCAGAAAAGAAGAATAGGAGTTCAAAAGGTACGCCTTAAGACCGCGACGGTACAACTGCGACTTCTGCAAAGATAAAATATCAGGCCAGCGGCACTCCACCATCGGACATATTCCTTGCTCGTTACCCAACCAGTTTTGCCGATTGACAAACAAAACATCCCTGTGGTACAAACAACGACTATGCCTGGATGGTGGAACTGGTAGACACCCGAGACTTAAAATCTCGTGGGCCTTGCGCCCGTGCGGGTTCGACTCCCGCTCTAGGCACCAAGTAAAAACAAGCACTTATCGGATTTCCGTTAAGTGCTTTTCTTTTTTCTGGCTAAAGTTTGGCTAAAGAAGATTGTAAAAGATCCTCCTCAGGAAAGAAAAAAGGCATTTTATAGACAAGGAATTTTGAGTCCTTTCGAGACAGATTTTAAAAACCTCTTACAATCAATAACATACTAATTTAAAACGAAAAAATGATTATACATTTTTAGACAATTTTCTTCATTTTTTTCCATTTTCTATATTTTCCGTCACCAGATCGTCCCCAGAATTCGAGTTTTAGAATGAAACGTCGAAGATATATGATTAAACAAATTGAATAGAAATTTGAACAAATCGTTGCCATACTCCACCAATATGAATAGTGATGAAAACCTTAAAAAGGCTGAGCCTCCCCTGGTTTTGCATGCTCTCCAGGTTTGAATGGCTGGTACATCGGGTCGCCGACAAGAACCATCTGCCAGGATAGATACGGCAGAGAGACGAGATAACATTCACCGAGACTCATATAGCCTGCGACAAGATTACCAAAGAAGATGTCCGGCAAGGGAAACCCCTGCACATTGGGTTCGTACACAGGCCCGATGGTTGCCACCACCCCCTTTTCCAGCATCTTCAGACACCAAACCTGACTAGATGTGTCTTTAAGGGTTGTACATTCAGCACTGGCGATATGATAGCCGATTGCGCCCAGACTCCACGTAAAGCTGTCAATATAGTGACCAAGGGAATACCAACCGCAATAGAGGGCTGCATGGTCGCATTCTCCTGGCCCGAAGAGTTCTTCTCGTTCATCAAGCACTGTTGGCATCCTGGTCTTTACCTGTTGCGCGGCCTGGTGTATATCCGCGTCATAGAGGGCATACCCTGAAAGATGCTTTTCCTTTGGAAGGGGCCAGCGTGCGTCGAAGTATCCTTTGCCATGCAGGCCTTTCTTTTCTGCGGAGAGGGTGTCGTCGATGATTCGATACACAGTCTTTGTGTCCGGACCGTCCAGGCGGCTGACCATAAGGACCTTATCCTTTTGGAGGAAGGTCTTTCTGTTCTGAAATCCAAGGAAATAGGGATTTTCAAGCCAGCCTTCGAGCGGGTATGAATCCATAAGAACAAGGGCGATCTCCGAATCCACAGCCGCCTGCTGACTTTCTGCCGCCTTCTCTGATTGCTCCTGGCCCTGCGGAGAGGTAGCCGGTGCGATCTTCAACGGGATGCCGTAAAAAAGGACCAGACAGTGTACCTTGCCTGGTTTACGTGCTTTTTTGACCCCTTTGCGGATAGGAAGCAGAATCGAATTCTGATATTCTTCCCGCGAAATGACCTCATTTGTAGAAACAGATATAGAGAGCAGCCGGTCGTTAGGAATTTTTCTCTTTTTCATATAGTAGCGGGCCAGATCTTCGGATCCAACCATCTGACTATTGACTATGACCAGAATTTCATTCGGATTCAGAGCGTAGGCACTCCTCTCCAATAGATAACAAAAGCCTATGGCAAGTAAAATGATTTTCAAACAATCTTGTCTCATTCTATGGATTAGGAAAGAAGAGGTCATTTCTTGCAAATCCATAACAGAATTGACAGCACGACGGAAATTACAATGCACGTGGTCAGGGGAAAGTAAAACTTA
>CAITDH010000141.1 GCA_903891045.1 uncultured Desulfobulbaceae bacterium
AATGATCCTGTAATTATGGAGACCAGTATGAAGAATGCCACCCCGTTTTTATACACCGCTAATGAGCTTTTTGACTGGTTGAGCGCCTCTCCTGATTTTGTCCTGCTTGATGTCCGGAATGCCAAGGATTTTGCCAATTTCAGTGTTGAGGCCCCGGCCTTCTTTCCTTACATCAATATCCCCTATTTTAATTTCATGGAAGATGCCCAGGGCAGCATCAATCTGGTTCCGAAAGGGCAGAAGATACGGATTGTGTGTGCCAAGGAGGGTTCGGCAAAATATGTAGCCGATCTTCTCTGCGAGCATGGTTTTACTGACGTTGGCTATCTGCAGCAAGGCATCGTGAGCTGGGGTAATGCCCTGGTGCCCAAAAAAGTGAGCAGTGACGATGAAAAATATACGTTGTATCAGGTTGTCCGGCCGGGCAAGGCCTCCTGCAGCTATCTGTTGATCTATAAGGATGAGGCCATGGTCTTTGATCCTTCCCGGAATATTGATGTCTATAAGGCCACAGCCAAGGAGCATGGGAGCAAGATTATCCGCTCCTTTGAGACCCATCGGCAGGCTGATTATATCTCCGGCAGCCAGCAACTGGCCAAGGAAAAAGGGTGCAAGGTGTTGGCGAGCAAGCTTGATTTTACCGGCGCGACCTTCCCCTATGAACCGGTGGTTGATGGCCAGGTCTGCACCTTTACCAAAAAAGGCCCGGAGGTGCGGGTCCTGCACACACCGGGCCACACTATGGGCAGTTCCTGTTATCTTATCGACAATAAATATCTGCTCAGCGGGGATACCGTCTTTATCAGTACCGCCGGCCGGCCTGATCTCGGCGGACGGTGGGCGGAATGGGCGAGAGAGCTTTATCTGAGCCTTATGTTGCGTCTGCGGGATCTGCCTGGTCATGTCCAGGTGCTGCCCGGTCACTATACCTCCTGGAGCGAGGCCAATGGCGAGAATATCATCATGGAGAGTCTTGGAAATTTGCGTCAGCATGTGGTGGCCTTCCGTCTGGCCAATGAAAAGAAATTTGCTGAGTTCATTGAGGAGAACATGCGGCCGCAACCCGCTGTCTATGGGGAGATTCGCAAGGTTAATATTGGTTTTCTTGAGGTCAGCCAGGAAGAGGCCGATGTCATGGATCTGGGCAAGAATGAGTGTGGGGCCAGTAATTATGGCAAGGTAGGTGTCAGCGCCGAGGCCCAGCGGGTTGACCGGAGGCAAACGGCCTGATCTTTATTGTCATGCAGTGTCTATGAAGATATTAATTCTCTGTACCGGTAACAGTTGTCGCAGCCAGATGGCACATGGATTCTTGCAATCCTTTGACCATAGGATACTGGTCTTTTCGGCAGGCACGCAGCCGGCGGGTCAGATCAATGCCCAGGCGGTTGCCGTGATGCAGGAAGTCGGGATTGACATCAGTCATCATCTCCCTGTTCATGTCAACCAGTATCTGGGCGAGGCATGGGATTTTGTCATCACGGTCTGCGGCGGCGCCAATGAATCCTGTCCGGTCTTTATCGGCAAGGTCCAGCAGCGTCTCCATTTTGGTTTTGCTGATCCTTCTCAAGAACAGGGTCCTCCCGAGCATGTCATGCAGGCATTTCATCAGGTCAGGGATGCGATCAAGGCCAGATTCTATGCGTTCTATTGTGAGCAGATTGAGCCATTGCTGCGGAAATAATGGTGGCTGAGCACTCGGTCATTGCAATCACCGGTATTGATACCGATATCGGCAAGACAGTGGCCACCGGACTTCTGGGTCGCTATATTCTGGGACAGGGGAAGCGGGCCATTACCCAGAAACTGGTACAGACCGGTTGTGTTGGTCTGGCTGAAGATATCCTGGTTCATCGGCGCCTGATGGGCCAGGAGCTTCAGCCTGAAGACCACCAGGGTCTGACCTGCCCCTATGTCTTTGCCAAGCCCTGCTCGCCGCATCTCGCCGCCTCCCTGGCCGGGCAAGTGATTGATCCTGCAGTCATCCGTCAGGCCACCCGGACCCTTGCCGCCCGGTATGAGATGGTGTTGCTGGAAGGGGCAGGCGGTCTGTTGGTTCCCTTAACCGAAGAACTTACCTTTCTTGATTATCTGGAGCAGGAGGCCTGTCCCCTGATTGTCGTCAGCACCCCCCGTCTAGGATCGATCAATCATACCCTGTCTGTCCTGGAACTGGTGCGCAACCGGGGTTTGACCGTGTTGGGGATTATCTATAATCGCTACCAGGAGAGCGATCCGGTGATTGCCGAGGATTCCGCCCGGATTTTTTCAAGATATCTGCGGCGATACGGGCACCATGATTGTGTTGTTGATCTGTTTGCGGTCGAGGAGTACAGCCGGCAGAAAAGAAGTCTGGATTTCAGTCCGTTGTTTAGGTGCCGTTACTAAGTAAGCAAGGTCTTTTTCTTGCTTACTTAGTTTACGGCACCTTATGCCGCGTTAAAGAAACAGCAATCTTTTTTGGCTGTTTCTTTGCGTGGCGTCTGGCAGATAACGATTGTCGAAAATCATACAAGACTTTGCTTGGTAGCAAGTAGATTAGCATCTTGCCGATAAAAATATACTTAGAATTTTTACGAATAGTAGAGAAAGAGGGGAAAATGGTACGTTTGCAAAAAAAGATTTGTCTCAGTTGTCGGAACTTCAGCCTGCAGGCGACTGATTCCGGTGTCTGCAAGGTGGTCAAAGGGCTTGCGTCCTATCCGGTGAAGGCAACGGAGGATACCTGTGACCAGTGGCGGGATTGTGGTCAGCAATACTTTATCCGTACCGGCTGGATCAAGGGGCAGCTGGCCAAAGAGCAGGGGGATAAGGTTAATACTGAAACCGGGATCATCTGTTGACGGGAAACTTTGATGAAGAAAGGGAAGAAGGTGGGGCATGGGGACTGAGATTGAACGGAAATTCCTGGTAACAAGTGATGAATGGCGAGGCATGGCCCCAGGAATCGGGTATCGTCAGGGCTATCTCAGCTCCAGTAAAGAGCGGACAGTCCGGGTGCGGATCGCCGGGGATACAGCATTCCTGACCATCAAGGGTAAAACCAGCGGCATCAGCCGGATGGAGTATGAATACCCGATTCCGGTAGAAGATGCCAGCGTCCTGCTGAGAGAACTCTGTGATCAGCCGATCATTGAAAAAAAAAGGTACACGATCAATTATCAGGGATTTGTCTGGGAGGTTGATGAGTTCTTTGGCGAAAACGCGGGGTTGCTTGTAGCCGAGATCGAGTTGGAAGAAGAAAATCAGGAGTTTGCAAAACCGCCATGGATAGGGGAGGAAGTCAGTGCCGACCGTCGTTATTCTAACGCGAGTCTGGTGGAAAATCCTTTTTGCCAATGGGGGTGCCGTTAGATCATCTTTTCCAGTTCCTTGATTTTGCTATAGTCCCCGAGAACAATCAGGGTGTCGTCTTTGAGGATCATGCTGTTGGGGTTGGGATTGAACAGCATCTCGCCATGGCTGCGTTTGATGGCCACGACAATCAGGTTGAAATCACGGCGGATATTGGAGTCCATCAAGGTGCTGTTGACGATCTTGCCATGGTCGGAAACGGAGAGTTCTTCCATGCGCAGGCCAAGCTCACCGCTGTGGACGGTCAGGTCAATAAAATCAGTGACGGTTGGCCGCAGGATGTGCTGGGCCATGCGGCAGGCCCCGATATAGTAGGGCGATATGACGCGGTTGGCCCCGGCGCGCAGCAGTTTTGTTTCTCCGCCCTCGGTGCCGCTGGAGCGGGCCATGATATAGAGGTCGTTGTTCAGACCTCGGGCCGACAGGGTGATATAGACATTGTTGGCGTCAGAGGAGACCACGGAGATAAGTCCTTTGGCCTGTTTGACCCCGGCCAGGAGCAGCATGTCGTCGCTGGAGGCCTCACCATCAAGGAAAAGAAAATTGAGTTCAGCCAGTTCCCGAACAACCTCGGGATCATTTTCAATGACGACAAAAGATTTACCCGCCTCTTTGAGCAGATTGCAGATGACCCGGCCAATGCGGCCAAATCCGCAGATAATGTAATGATCTGTGAGTCCCAAGACCTTCTTCTTCATCTTCAATCTCCCGTAAAGAGCCCGTAGTTCACCTTCCACCACTGCCTCGGTAATCTTGCTGAACATAAACATGACAAATCCCACCCCGACCAGGATGAGCACCATGGTGAAGATCCGTCCTTTGGTGTCCAAGGGAAAGACCTCGCCGTAACCAATGGTGCTGATGGTGATCATGGTCATGTAGAGGCTGTCCATAAAACTGCTGTGTTCGATGAACATGTAACCAAATGTTCCGAACGACAGGATAACGACCAGCATGATCAGGGCTGTTACTGATTTAGGCATCTGTTTCTTATTGTTCTGTTTTTGAGACCGGGTAAGTTTTTTACCCTACAATATACCCCCTTTTTGATGAAAGGAAACCTTGAAAAACGGGGGCTTTCGTTTAAGTTGAAGGTGTCCTTGTTCTCATGCGGTGGAGATGAATAAGAAAAAAACGATATTATTGATTATGGCTCTTAATGAAACTCAGCTATTTTGACAGGAACGTGAGCCAAGCATGCGTTGAGTAATCTCAGTGGCAATTCTGGTTCCCAGAACCTGCGATTAAATCGATAACAAAACTCGTCCAGATA
>CAITDH010000142.1 GCA_903891045.1 uncultured Desulfobulbaceae bacterium
CGAGGATCCACCACCAGATAACTGAGATCTGACAACAGACGGGAGATGAGACCAACAATGGTGAAGAAATAAAGCGTGCCCAGCACCACGGGATAATCCCGGTTCAAAACGGATTGATAGGCAAGCAGCCCCATCCCGTCCAAAGAAAAGATCGTCTCAATCAACAGACTGCCGGTAAAAAAGGCGGCGATAAAATAGCCGGGAAAGCCTGTAATAATGGGGATAATGGCATTTCTGAAAACATGTTTATACAACACCTGCTGTTCACTTAAGCCCTTCGCCCGGGCAGTGAGCACATACTGTTTGCGGATCTCTTCCAGAAAGGAATTTTTAGTGAGCATGGTCATCACCGCCAGGCTGCCCACGGCGCTTGCCGTGATAGGAAGCACCATATGCCAGAGATAATCGGTGATCTTGCCAACCAGGCTCAGTTGCGACCAGCTATCGGAAACCAGCCCCCGCAGAGGAAAGACACTCCAGAAGCTGCCGCCGCCAAAGAGGACAATCAGGGCAATGGCCAGGACGAAACCGGGGATAGCATAACCGACAAGAATAGCGGTGGAGCTGAGGATATCAAAACGCGAGCCATCACGTACCGCCTTGGCAATCCCCAAGGGGATGCACGCCCCATAGACAATAAGAAAGCTCCACAAGCCAAGGGACATGGAAACCGGCATCCGGGAGATCACCAGTTGCGCTACACTGGTATGATAATAATAGGACGAGCCGAAATCAAAGACCAGGTAGTCCTTCATCATGCGCAAAAAACGTGTAAGAGGAGGCTGGTCAAAACCATATAATGCCTTCAGCTTGGCCACCTTCTCATGATCAAGGCCGGAGTTCCCGCGATACATGGATGAGGTGGCAGCGCCGACCTCACCGCCGCCCTTGCCATGACCCTCAATCTGGGCAATCATCCGCTCCACCGGCCCACCCGGGACAAACTGGGTAACCGTGAAGGTGACGAGCATCACCCCAAACAAGGTTGGGATCATCAGCCCGATGCGTTTTAAGATATAATAGAACATGCCTTTTTCCTGTAACGTCGCGCTGACGGCAAGCCACGCAACCCGAGTTGGAACCGGAAGATGAAAAGAACGCTCACAGCCCATGGAAATTGCAGCGGGAATTTCACTTGTGTTTTTTCCATCTTTATGTCTTTGTGCACAGATACAATAAGTTCTGAAAACAAATCCTTCAATTTTAAATGGGTTCTCCCAGACCGTCAACAATGATCACCAACCAAGAAGATCTGCGGGCCCTGATCGACCGGGCGCGAACCATTGATGCCGTTGCCCTCGACACTGAATTTGTCTGGGAACGCACCTATTACCCGAGGCTGGGACTCATCCAGCTGGCACTCTCCAATGAGGAATGCTTTCTCATTGATCCCTGCGCCTTGACCGATCTTTCTCCCCTGGGAGAATTACTCGGAGATCCGGCGGTTGTCAAAATATTTCATGATGCCCCTCAGGATCTGGCGATTCTGTACCAGGCCACCGGCGTTCTTCCCCAGACGATCTTTGATTCCAGGCTGGCCGCGGGCTTTGCCGGAATCTCGGCCACGATCTCGCTCGGCAATCTGATCAAGGAACTGCTCGACATCGACCTGCCCAAAACCGAGACCCGCACCAACTGGCTGCGCCGGCCACTCAACCCAAAACAGGTAGAATATGCCATTGATGATGTCCGCTATTTACGGGCTCTGCGAGTCTTGCTCCTCGCCCGTATCTTGACCCCGACAGTCACCGGTTGGCTCCAGGAAGAATTGGCGCGATATAACGAGCCTGGATTCTACCAACCACCGGCCGATGAAACCCGTTACCTGAGGATCAAGGGCGCTGACAACCTGAACCGGCAGGCCCTGGCCTCGCTCAAAGAGTTGGCCGGCTGGCGTGAACAAGAGGCGCGGCAACGCAACCGTCCGCGTGGACATATCGTAACCGACCAGGTCCTTCTCTGGCTGGCCGCAAGACAGATCCAGACCCTTGACGCCATGCAACAATGCGAGCTGCTGCCAAAGCAGGCCATTGACCAATACGGCATGCAGCTCATTGCCCTGATTCACAAGGGTCTGTCTTGCCCTGAACAAAATTTTCCGCCCTCACTCCAGACTGCGAAACTGAATAAAACGGAGCAGGAAAAATTAAGAAAACTGCACGAATACATCACCCTGAAAAGCGATGTTCTTGGCCTGGATCCCAGCCTGATAAGTAATAACACCGAACTACGGGCCCTGATTCGATCCCAGAAACAACCGGAGCAAATCTACCCCAAGAGACTGGCCAGCGGTTGGCGAAAAGGGTTCCTGGCGGAAATGCTTTGAGCTGGTCGCGACAAAGTGACCGAAGACTGAAGGTTGAAGACTGAAGATTTTTAGGGACAGACAATGCGCGACCATACAAAACGCCAGGACTCTTGACATACTGGCCTGATCTGACCATTGCGTGCAGGTTGAGATACTTCAGTCTTCAGACTCAACACCTATGCATTTGCATTTTCTCTAACTGCCGGCAACTCTCTACACTCTAAAAAGATCCGGGCCTGACAACGGGCACAGATATCCCTGTCCAGCCGCTTGAATATGGCGGCAACAGCCTCATTCTTCAGCTCAAAAATGGTATCAGCACTCAGGACATCCCACTCTCCACCCTGTTGCAGGGCATCAAGAACCGGTTTTTTGATCTCGCAGAAGTACAGCTTTTCGCCTTTTTCCTGCTCCTTTTTAATCAGATCGACAATAAAATCCGCCCCGGCCATATCAACAAAATTGACACCGGCAAAGATCAACAGAAAATTTTTCTGCTCAGAAGAGGCCCTGAACAACTGACGCAGTTGCTCCTGCACATGGTTAATCGCCCCGAAAAATAAAGAGCCGTCAATCCTGACAATCTTCAATTGCGGACACTCGGGCAGAGACGGATTGGTGACAAAGGTCCGCAGGGGATGATGGGGATCGGGAACCCGGCTCAGCACCCGAGGATGTGAGGTCTGGTTCAAATAGAGCAACAAGGAAAGCATAACGCCAAAAAGAATGGCAAATTCCAGTTCGAGAAAAAGTGTAGCTAGAAAAGTAACCACCAGGATGACACTGTCGGCCCGGCTCGTCTTCAGGATCCGTTTGATATGATGGAAATCAATGAGTCCCCAAGCCACAAGAAACAGGATTCCAGCCATGGCGCCATTAGGGAGATAGAGGGCATAAGGGGCAACCAGCAACACCACCACCATCAGCAAGGCACCGGCAAAAATGGCGGCAAGTGGGGTCTTGGCCCCGGCCTGAAAGTTCAGGCCACTGCGGTTAAAAGAACCGGTGGACACATAACCGGAAAAAAAACTGCCGACCATATTCGAAAGCCCCTGACCAACAAACTCCTGATTTCCATCCAGATCCTGCCCGGTCTTGACCGCCAGTGATCGGGCAATGGAAACCGCCTCGGTCAAGGCAAAAAGGGTCATTGCCAGGGCCACAGGGGTCAGATCCCTGATGGTACTCAGGGTAAAATGCGGAGAAGACAACGGCGGCAGGGAAGAGGGCAAGGCGCCTACCATCGGGATATCGGTCTCTCCAACAAATCGGGAAAGACCAAAGGAGACACCACACCCAACCAGCATGGCAACAATCATATAAGGGACTTTCGGCAGGAAACGGCGAATAAGAAGGCCGGAGATCATGGCCGCCAGCCCGACCGCAACCACATAAGGATTAAAATCGACCCACCTGCTGGCCACCCCGTACACCGTCTGGTGAAAATGGCCGCCGCGGGGGATCTCGATACCAAAAAAATGTTTCAACTGGCTGGTGGCGATCAGCAGGGCCGCCCCGGCAGTAAAACCGACGACCACGGAATGGGAAATAAAATTGACAAGAGCGCCTAAACGGGCCAACCCCATGGCCAACTGAATCAACCCCACCATCATGGTCAAGGTTAAGGCCAGTTGGACATATTCAGCACTGCCGGGCACTGCATATTTACTTAGGCTCGAAAACAAAACCAGGGATGCCGCGGTTGTCGGCCCGGACACCAGTTGCCAGGAAGAACCAAACAAGGCCGCAACAATGGCCGGGACCATGCCAGCATAGAGGCCATACTGGGGAGGCATGCCGGCAATGGTGGCAAAGGCAACCCC
This sequence comes from uncultured Desulfobulbaceae bacterium, assembly GCA_903891045.1. Taxonomy (GTDB): domain Bacteria; phylum Desulfobacterota; class Desulfobulbia; order Desulfobulbales; family Desulfocapsaceae; genus UBA2270. Next base: position 4,132 of record CAITDH010000142.1, read on the forward strand.
CTGGGGCAAGGCAAGAATCGCCCCGGTCAGACCGGCAATCAGATCAGCCCGCACCGTTGTGGGCGTCACCCTGGGCCACCACTTTAAAAAAGGCAGACAGAGTGAACACCAGCCACGACAATCCTTTGATTTCACTGACTCTTCCATAGCCGCACCTCAACAAGAATATATGAAGACAAAAAAGACAAAAGACTAAAAGATTTTTTCATCCTCGCACCCTGACCAAAGATCAATTCTTTTCCAGAACCTTTTTTCGCTCACGGTCGTATTCATCCTTCGTCATCGCGCCAGTGTCCATAGCCCTTTTCAGGTCAATGAGCTGTTGACCCATGGTTACGGTCATCACCTCGCTATGCACCTTGGCTCCACCGACATCACTACCCACACCTCAAGACGCATTTTCATACTTTTTTCCTGTCATGACTCAATATTCTCGCAAGTTCCCTGAATATTGTTACCAGACTCCGTCCGCCTATTGGGTGCATCAGAACTATCCAGCTTTAGATGAAAGCTGCTATTCACCATCTATAAACAATATCATTTCCTTCCCCGGAAGAAAAGCAAGGGACAGAAGAAAACACAATCTGCGCCAAGACCACCTGCCCGCGCTCTCCATCTTCGATATGACTCCGATAGTATAGTCTTAACGTATCTCGACAATGCGTCTCTCAACCAATGGCGCCACCGGTGAATCCGTGGCCAGGGCGATCTCCACAGCATCCCGTAGAAAGCCAGCATTATACACCAGCCAGCTACTGCGGCTCAATGGACTGCTCACCAAAAGAGGCTGAAACAATCTGCTGGCCAACCGGCTTACGACAATCAAGGGTGAAGGCTATCCCCGAGACCTAAGGAAAACGCCCTTCTCCTTGCTCCACCCTCAACTTGCTCCACCCTCAAGACTCCATGCTCCAAGGTCTGCAACAGAAGTTGCCAACTCATATTAACTGCCACAAGATAGTTATTGAACGAAAACGCGGCATGGATCCACCGGAAAGTGATCTCACCCTTGACCAAGCCAGTACGCAGACTGCCCCTGGGGGAAATTAAAAAAGTCAGGGGTAATTCCATTTCTAATTCAAACATGTTGTAATATGTTTACCGAATAAGGAGGTGGGCATATGGTAAGACCAGCGAGTGGCAGAGAAGTATTGACGAGAGCAAAGGAGTATTTGGTAAAGGCTCGGACGATAGGTGAGGTTCGACACCGATCCGAGTGATGTTTCAAAACGAAGCTCGATTTGGTCGCATCTCCGATACACAGAGATGTTGGTGCCCAAACCGGTTTGCCCTCTTTGTCGGGCGATGGTGACTCAGCAATACACCTATGCCTATGGTGCAGTTTCGGTAGCCGATGGAGTTCTTGACACACTGATACTGCCACAGGTCAACGGCAGCTGTATGCAGATATTTCTTGACGAAGTATCTGCTCGGCACCACGAGGACAGAATCGTTATGGTCCTTGATGGATAAGACTGGGACACTTGTTGTTCCAGACAATATGAGACTGGTATCCTTGCCGCCATATGCCCAGGAGCTTAACCCGGCTGAGCTTTTGTGGGATGTGAATTACGTGAGAAGAGTTTCGGCAATCTTGTGTTTGATAGCCTCGAGGCCCTTGAAGATCATCTGGAAACATTACTTCGGGAAATGGTGACTGACAAAGAAAAAGTGGCTCCTCGCTGTTTTAGGTGGGTAGTGGTTGATAAAGCTGTTTGAGAAATGATATTTTTTTGCATTATGAGAGATACAGTACTTTTTCAAATGGCCCTTGGTTTGATTTCTCCTTGGCAGGTTGAATCTTGTGAATTTGATCCAGCACGAAAACGGATCGACATCATGATCAACTTCCGTCATGGC
>CAITDH010000143.1 GCA_903891045.1 uncultured Desulfobulbaceae bacterium
CGCTAACCATAGTTCGGAACTTGTACATGGTGAAGGGTGCACCATGCCGTCCGCTTCGTTTCTGGCGGAAAATGGCCGGGCCGGATGATTCCCAACGAATAGCCACGTAAACAAGAAGAAGCAAAGGGGAGAGATTAGAAGTGTTCGTGTTCAATCCAGTTTTGAAATTTTGCCACAAGTTGCCAAAAATCCTGTACCGCCTGCTTGCCGGCAGCGGTCAGCCAGGTTCCTCCACCCTGACGGCCTCCTGCCTGTTTTTCAACTAAAGGTTCCGGGGCAAGGGTATTCATGTTCTCGATCAGATGCCAGGCATGACTGAAACTCATCTTCATGGATTTTGCGGCGGCGGAAACCGAACCATGCTCATCTACCCGTTCGAGCAGAGTAATCCGGCCCCAGGAAAGATACGTCCGTCCTTCACATTCCACCCATAGGCGTCCTTTTATTTGTAAGCCTTTGTCTATCTGGCCTGACGCCATTGAATTCTGTTCGTTGTCTTTTTTTGTCTTGGGCATAGATAACTCTCATGGGTAATAAAGTGAGGGAAACAGCATGGGTAAATAAATGAATGTGAAATGCAGATTCATTTTAGTATGTATCAGTAAGAGGTGTTCTTCTCAAGCAGAATGGAGAATAATTGATAAAACGATATCATTTCTGCGCATGTGTGTACTTTTAGTGGAGGTCTTTTGGCCCCGCTATGGACATTTTTAGAGTAGATCCTGATTGTGATCCTGTTGTCTTTTTTTCTCCTACCAAATTGTCGCATTCCTCGCGAATTGTCATCTTCTGAACAAAATGGATTGAAGAGTGTTCTCCCTTGTCTCATGAGCTGACTCCGCTGCAACCCCTTCCAATAAAGGGAAGACGCTTTTTTCATCTTCTGGCACAGCCTTTGTAACAGAGCTTGCAGGGAAAACGAAGGCCTGCCCTCAGGATGGAGTGAAGAGGGCAAGAAGGTAACAGAGCGGTGGCTGCAGAAAATTATTGACACATCGCTATATTGTTATAAACATATGGCCATGGAAAAGAACAGGAATACGATAAAGTCCAGCTATCAGTGGCGGGGACGGTTCTGGCTGGAGGGTGTTGAAGGCACCTTTCTTGGTCATGGCCGGGTGGTGTTGCTGGAGCGGATTAAGGCATATGGCTCCATCTCCCGGGCTGCCAGATCCATGGATATGTCATTTAAACATGCCAAGGACCTACTGGAATCCATGGACCGGCAGGCGGGCTGCAAGCTGGTGGTAACAGCCCGTGGCGGGAAGAGTGGCGGCGGGGCCACGCTTACGCCCGCAGGAGAGAAGGCAATTGCCATTTTCTGGCATTATCATGAGCGTTTTCAGGAAGTCTTTCAGGAAATGACCACAAAACTTGGAGATGCAGTTCAAAGGGAAAATTTTTGTCCATAAATAAACTGAGGTGAGGGAGGATGTGTTATGTCTGTGAGAATTTTTATGGTATTGTTTTTAGCAATGGCAACGTTTTGCGGGGGGGCGGGCCGTGCCAGTGCGGAAACAGAGCTTCTGGTGTCTGCCGCTGCAAGTCTGACGGATTCGTTCAAGGAAATTGGGAAGGCGTATGAAGCAAAAAATCCGGGAACGACAGTCCGGCTCAATTTTGCCGCCACAGGTCCGCTTCTGCAGCAGATCGAGCAGGGCGCACCGGTTGATGTCTTTGCCTCTGCGGATCAACAGTCTATGGATAAAGCGGAAAAAGGCAGTTTTATTCTGCCTGGCAGTAGAACTAATTTTACCGGCAATGCTTTGGTGCTTATCAGTCCGGTGAATATGACTGGTGTTAATGGCCTTGCTGATCTGCAATCAGCTCAGGTGCAAAAAATCAGTATGGGAAATCCTGAATTAGCTCCTATTGGCAGATACACCAAGGCTGTCCTGGAAAAACAGGGCCTTTGGGAAGCGCTTGCTCCTAAATTCGTCATGGGGAGTTCGGTGAAACAGGGCCTTGAGTATGTGATGCGGGGAGAAGTTGAGGCTGGTTTTGTCTTTGCGACCGATGCGGTAATGGCCAAGGATAAGGTCCGGGTTGCGGCTGAGATCCCAACTGTCACCCCCATTGTCTATCCAGTGGCTGTTGTTGCGGGGAGCACGAAGAAGGAGCAGGCTCAGGCCTTTATCCATTATCTGCAAGGTGCAGAGGGCCAGGCTATTCTGACAAAATATGGGTTTAAAAAAATATAAATCTTTAGCAAAGTCTCATGCAAAAGGACAAAAGTCGTAATCTGTTTTTGCATAAGACTTAAAGGTCCTTGTCATTCAATAAACCATGCCTGATCTTTCCCCCCTCTGGCTTACCTTGCGAATTGCCAGTCTAGCGACGCTGATTGTCTTTGTCTTTGCCGTGGCCTTCGCCTGGATCATTGCCCGTTTTACCTTCTGGGGCCGGGATCTTCTTGATGCCTTCCTGACCTTGCCGCTCGTCATGCCGCCGACAGTCCTGGGCTATTACCTCATCGTGGTCTGGGGCCGCAACGGCTGGCTGGGCGCTTGGCTGCATGTGCATCTGGGTATTTCTCTGATGTTCACCTGGCAGGGAGCGGTCCTTGCCGCCACTGTGGTGGCCTTTCCCTTGCTCTTCAAGTCGGCGCGGGCCGCCTTTGAAGGGGTGAATAGCGAATATGAAAAGGCGGCCCGTATCCTTGGGGATAATGAGATCCAGGTGTTTTTCAGGGTAACGCTGCCGCTCTCGGCCCGTGGTCTGGTGGCGGGAACCATGCTTGCCTTTGCCCGGGCCATGGGGGACTTCGGGGCAACCCTGATGATTGCCGGTAATATTCAGGGCAAAACCCAGACCGCGGCCATGGCGGTGTTTGATGCCGTGCAGGTTGGGGACTATGTCTTAGCCAATACCCTGGTGGCGATCATGTCGGTGGTCTGCGTCACCATTCTGGTGATGACCAACAAGCTGGGGGCTAAACGGATACAGTAATGAGACTTGAAGTTGACATCCGCAAAACTCTGCGCTCCAGAGACAGGACCTTTGTGTTGGAGGCGTCATTCTCCTCTCAGGATGACCTGACCGTGATCTTTGGGGCCTCCGGTTCGGGCAAGAGCCTGACCATCCAGTCCATTGCCGGGCTGGTCAGGCCTGACAGCGGCAGGATTGCCGTGGGCGGTGAGCTTCTTTTTGATGACAGCCAAGGGGTTAATCTGCCGACACGGGAACGTAAAATGGGCTATCTGTTTCAGGATTATGCCCTGTTTCCGCATCTGAGTGTCCAGGAAAACATTGCCTACCCTTTGAAAAAAACGTGGTATTTGGGTTTGTCGTCAGGACAGAGGCAGGAGGTTGCGGAGATCATGGCGGCCTTTGAGCTCACTCATCTTGCCGGAAGCTACCCGAGTGAGTTGTCCGGGGGGCAGCGGCAGCGGGTGGCCCTGGCCCGGGCGCTGATCAAGAAGCCCTCCATCCTGCTGTTGGATGAGCCGTTTTCCGCCCTTGATTCCATGCTCCGGCACCGGATGCGGATGGAGCTCCTGGAGATCCGCCAGAAATTTGCTGTACCCCTGGTGGTCATCACCCATGACCCGGCTGATGTCGAGGTCTTTGCTGACACCCTGGTAGAGTTTGAAAATGGAAAGATCAAGGAAGTCAGTCGGAGAAAGAAGAATAACTCAGGACAAGGATAAGCAGACTGTATGGATTTATATGAAGAATTAAGGGATGCTCTCAGAAACGCAATAAAACAGCACCATCTTTCAGGCCTGAATATCAGTGTGCGATGCAAGGCTCTTTCAGCTCACGAGGCAATCGGCAGGACCGAACATACAGACTATCCGATCATCAAGGGGAGAGAAGTGATGGTCGAAGCTGATTTTCAGGGAGCGAAAGGGCAGGCCTTTACTGATGAGTTTGAGCAGGTTGATTATCTCATTGAGGATCTGCTAACAATCAGGCTGAACTCAAACAGGAAAAGAGCCACGTTTATATCCGGCCTGAATGCTGTGTTCAGATATCTTGATCTCTGTGATAAAACGATTCACTGCAAAGATAAGGAGCCTGTGGATTGTGCACGTCATTTGTCCGATGCTATTGGAACATTTAAGAAAGTTCTTCTTATTGGATATCAGCCGAGATTTCTTGAGGTGCTTGCATCAGGGTACAGCACCAGGGTTGTGGATATGGACCAGGATAATATCGGGGTAAATATTGGTAACGTTATGATTGAACCGCCGGAAATGACTGCTGATGCCATACAATGGTGTGATGTCATATTTGCCACCGGATCCACCCTTACCAATGGAACAATTACTGATTTTCTTAATCAGGCCAAGCCCGTGATTTTTTTTGGTGTTACCATTGCCGCCGCTGCAACTATATTGAATTTAAATAAATATTGCCACTGCGGGCAGTAACAATCATGATGTTTGCTTTCTCCTTGTTATTGTAGACTTTTAGTAAAGTTTCCAGAAGCTTTTCCTGCCAGATTTCCTGCTCCGTATGCCTCTTTTTATGAGTCCGTTGCGCATTTTTATACATATGCTGTAATCGCCTTTCGTTTCTGTCTCAGGGGATGAAAAAAACCCTTGACGTGATCCGGCAAATAAGTCAAATATGCATTTAACTTATTTGAAAAGGGAATGATCC
>CAITDH010000144.1 GCA_903891045.1 uncultured Desulfobulbaceae bacterium
CGATCATTCCCTTCTCTGGATTAGAGATGACAAAACCACTGCTATCCATGGCCAAGGCAACTGGCGCACCCTGCACTGCCAGGGAAGGCTGCATCCCGGTTGCAAGAACGGCCATATCCACTTTCTGTTTAATTTTTTCACCAGTTACCGCATTCTCAGCGACGACGGTAACTCCACCATCAGCTTCAGGGATAATCTCTGCGACTTTCCCTTTGATGAAGAACGAGTTCTTGTCTACCATCAGCTTCTCACGGAATTTCTCATATTTACCAGGAGTACGCAAATCAATATAAAAGACATAGATCTTAGCATCAGGGTAGCGCTCACGAATATAGGTCATCTGCTTGAAGGTAGCCATACAACAAACATAGGAACAGAACTCAAGATGGTTCTCATCCCTTGAACCTGCACACTGAACAAAGGCAAATGATTCTGGCTGTTTACCATCACCAGGACGAACAATAGCACCATCAGTGGGACCACCAGGCGCTGCCATTCGCTCAATCATCATATTGGTCACAATGGCCTGAGACTGTCCAAACTTCAGATTATCCATCTTGGTTGGTTCATAAGGAGTCCAGCCAGTAGCCCAGATAATAGCCGCAACCGTGATGGTCTTGGTCTCTGGCTGCATATCGAGATCAACAGCATTGTACTTACACGCTGCTTTCACCGCTGCTGCACCAGCTGTTGACAAGGCCGCCTTGTTAATCACATAGCGACGTGGAAAAGCCATCTCATGGGGAAGATATGCCGCTTTACTCTTATTCATCCCAAAGTTGAACTCGTTATCAATCTCATCAGGACAGGCGCTGGTACAATCACCACAGGCGGTGCAATTGGCATTGACATATCGTGGTGCTGTCTCCAATGTCACTTCATAATTTCCTGGGCCACCACTCACCGACTTGACAGTGGTCATGGTGTAAGGACGAATCCTGCGATTATCCTTCACTCGTTTAAAATTGATCTCCAGACCACAGCTTGGTGGACACAGCTTAGGAAAATATTGATTAAGCTGCGCTACACGACCACCAAAGTAGGCGTTCTTTTCGACCAGAAACACATCATTCCCGACCTCAGCGGCTTCAAGGGCCGACGTCAGCCCACTGATACCACCGCCTACGACCAAAATTGCACCTGAGGCGCCTTGCTCGTCAGTCATACCATTCCTCCATGAGTACTCTTAATATTTACCTTGAAGGTCTTTTTATCCCGCTCACCTGAATGGCAGCTAAAGCATCAAAGACATCAATTCCTATCCAACTCGACCCAATTTTACTACTACATTCCCTGATAATAACTTTTTGAAAAACAGAAAAAACCACAAAAAACAAAGGATACAACCCATTTTTTGGAGTTCATCCAGAACAAAGGGCTACAAAACCTTTGGCCCGAATCAACCACAATACATAGAAAAAATCTCCAGGAATCCGAAGACTCCTGGAGATTTTTTATTCCATCATAAAACCTGATTCTAAGATCTTAGATCCAAGGATCGGTCGCAACGATGTTGATACACTCAACCTTCTCACACAGCCACTCCTGGGTCTCAGGATTGAAGGTGGAGTTAACGAAACACTTCCAGTTTTCGTCATCACAGGTTGGGAAGTCTGAGCGATAATAGAATCCTGGATAACGGGACTCTTTACGGAACTCAATGTGACGAATATGGGTCTCTACACACCAAATACGATGATAGTTCTCCCAAGCCCGCATCAACTCATGCAGATCACCGGCGGCCATCAACGCTGCATCCTCACGAAGCATCCGCAAAAGATCCAGACAGATCCCAAGCAGCTTGCCTGAAGTCATGTAATAAGTGGCAACACCGCCGCCATACTCATCAGTAGCCTTCATCAGGCGCATCATGATACCGGCCGGCTTGCAGTAGTTGGGGTTAACATCTGCTGCGGTGCTTGCGCCGACATGCTGATGGTAGAGCTTAACCGGTGCGTAGA
>CAITDH010000145.1 GCA_903891045.1 uncultured Desulfobulbaceae bacterium
CAGATTTTCGCCCATCCAACGCGCGACGAATGGAAAAAGCGAAAGCCAGAACAAAAGGCTGAGGTTGGCCCACAGGATTCCACCAGTCACTTTTTGGGCTGTATGTACCATGTGGTGATGGTTCATCCAGTAAATTCCCACAAAAACAAAACTCAGTAGATAGATCAAAAGTTTAGGAACCACTGGGAGCAAAGAATTCAATTCAAATCCATCGGGCACCTTCAACTCCAATACCATGATTGTGATGATGATAGCCATTACTCCATCAGTGAACGCTTCAAGTCTTCCTTTTGGCATTTTCCAACTCCTTGGTTTCTTTATGCAGGAGAATTCTCAAGACAATTCCATAACATCCTTGGTATGGTACTCCATTTCCAGTGTAACCGACGGCGGAAGCAAAGTTCACATCCTGATCGACGCCTGGGCTATGAGCTACTTAAAAACGTGCTTATCCTGGATTTTGTGAAATATTCTCTGACTTTTCATTTTCCTGACAGGTTGGGTTTTCATTTTCATCCAAACGTTTCCAGAATCCCGCCATTTGTTCCAATTCCGGGTCCGTAAAATAGCTCAGAAAATGCGTCTTCACAAACATAATATGCTTTTCCATCACCACGCGAAAGCGTTCAACTCCGGGCTCGGTCATCACCGCGTAAGCCCCGCGCCGGTCCTCGCTGGCGGCTTCATGGACGACCAGACCGGCCTTCTCCAGGCGCTCGATGGCACGACTCGTCCCGCTTTGGGTCAGGATACTTTGGGCGGCCAAATCCTGGATACGCAGACGATGGTTCTGCTCCCAGAACAGGCGTAAGAGAATCTCAAATTCAACATGGGAAACACCGCCATGCTCCTGCAGATCCGCTTCGATCTGGCGGTTCAGGCGGGCAAAAGTACTGAGAAAACCTCCCCAGGCGTTTTGCTGAAGTTTTGAAAAACCCGGACTCATTGTCTCTCCTTTTTCATATTGACTCATATATGCGTAAGCATGTATAATCCGTTTACGTGTATGCGCACGCATATTTTATCACAAACGAAGGAGAAAAATGAAAACCGTTAAACGCTACCACCCCGGGCTGGTCACTTTACACTGGCTGATCGCTCTGCTCATTTTCGCGGTTGCTTTCCTGGGAATTTACCTGGATGATTTCGCCAGTACTGCCCAAAAACCAGGTTTGCTCGCTATCCACATGGCTGTGGGTCTGCTCACGCTCGTCTTGATGGTTGTCCGCATTTTTGTACGCGCAAATACCCCAAAACCAGCGCCCGTCACTGCCGGAAATGCCGTTTTTGATTTGATTGGCAAGGCCACACACCTGGGACTATACGTCTTTGTCATCCTGACCACCGGCACCGGCATGCTCACGTCCATGCAGGCGAACCTCTTCCCAGTTGTTTACGGCGGCATCGGCGTGCTGCCAGCGGACTTCTTCACCATCACCGCCTTTATCGGACATGTCATCTCCCTGCCCGTGCTGATCCTGACGATTTTCCTGCATATTGGTGCGGCGCTGTACCATCAATTCCTGCTCAAGGACAACCTGATCGCCCGCATGGGATACGGCAGTCAGAAATGAACAACGCTTCTGAGAAGAAATCGTCAGCAATTCCCGTTTTGGATTTTAGCAATGGCGGCCGCAGTTTGGGATATACTTTTGATAAATCGTTGATGTGTACGGGGTGTTGTATGCCCCGTCTTTCGGTAAATGCCAGGTAAAGTTTTTTGGCAAGAATATCTTTCAAGAGGTAGTCATGAGTATGCGAAAGAAATTATCAGCCAGCGGGCTGTTCAGGGTGGTTCATGCTGGCCTGGAAAAGATTAAGGATGTTCGATCAGACAACCAAAAGGTTTCCCTAGCAGATGCTGCCATGTCAGCTTTTGCGATTTTTTCACTCAAGGACCCATCCTTGCTGGCCTTTGATGAACGCCGAACGACCGATGCGAACTTGAAGCGTGTGTATGGGCTCAAAACGGTTCCTTGTGACACCCAGATGCGGACGATTCTGGATGAAGTTGACCCGGGAGACTTGCGGCCTCGCTACAAGGAGGTTTTTCAAGAACTTCAGCGAGGGCAGGTGGTGCAAAAGCTGATGTTCATGGAAGGCTGCTACCTGCTGAGTTTGGATGGAACCGGCTACTTTGCTTCCAGTCGAGTGCATTGTCCGTCTTGTTTGGAGAAGAAGAGTAGCAAAACGGGTGAAATCCGCTATGCTCATCAACTGCTGGGAGGAGCGATTGTCCATCCGGATTTTGCGGAGGTCGTCCCTTTTGCGCCGGAAGCGATCATCAAACAGGATGGGAAGACCAAGAATGACTGTGAACGAAATGCCGCCAAGCGTTTTCTGGAGAATTTACGCCAGGACCATCCGTATTTGCCACTTATTCTCATCGAAGATGGGCTCAGTTCCAATGCACCGCATATTGCGGAGTTACGCAAACATAATTTACATTTCATTCTGGGAGTCAAAGAAGGTGACCATAAGTTCTTATTTGCAACTGTGGCTCAGGCTGACCAGGCTGGGCAGACGACCGAATTCGAATGTGAAAGCGAAGGTGTGCTGCATCGTTTCCGATTCATCAATCAAGTCGCATTGAATGAATCTAATCCAGACGAACTGGTCAATTTTGTCGAGTATTGGGAAATAAAGTCAGGGAAGACGCAACATTTCAGTTGGATCACTGATTTTAATGTGACCATCGACAATGTCTTTCAGATCATGCGCGGGGGTCGAGCTCGCTGGAAAATAGAGAACGAAACTTTTAATACCCTCAAAAACCAGGGCTATCATTTTGAACACAATTTCGGACATGGAGAGAAGAACCTCTCGGTGGTATTTGCCTCGCTCATGCTGTTAGCGTTTCTGGTGGATCAGGCCCAACAATTGGCATCTGACTTGTTCCAAGCTGTTTTGAAAAAAGAAGGCACCCGTATTCGTATGTGGGAACATATGCGCGCCTTGTTTTATAGCTTTGAATTCACCTGCATGGAAGATATTTTTAGAGCTTTGTTATATGGATTTCGCGCACAAATGGTCATTCTGGGTCCGCCATGATGTCCAATTGGCCAAAGCTCTCCCAAAGTTCTATCTGGAGCATGCCTCCATGTGTAAAACCTGTTTCCCAAGACAGCGTTCGGTTTAACGCGTCTGGAATGGTTGTTTTTCGAACATGCTATCCAGAAAAACCATCATCCAGGCCGTATTCTCCGCAAAGTCTATCCCACAGCTTCTTTTTCGGCTGGCCTGAGTTCAGATGGCATCCAACCTAACTCATAACGGGAATTGCTGGTATTAGACCACTCCTCCCCCAAATCGGGTTTTGATTTGGGGGAGGCAGGGAGCGATTATTTGTAAATCTGTTTTTTATTTGGGATAAACCGTGCCCATTTTTTCTATGGGAAACCCCTTTGAATACTGGCTGACTTATGTTTCAATACCCAACAAGCCGCCAAAAAGGCAATGAAAGCTATTTGCATTCAAAGTGAAATTGATTTCCAAAAACACCTTCACCAATTCGGTTGATGGATTTGATTGAATCAAATGGATTGGGTGGAAGCCCCTAAGCTTGCGCCCAGAAGTATGTCAATTTTTCTTCCAACTCAAGGGAGTTTTGCACGACCTGTACACCGCGCCAGTGGGCTGGGAATAAATGGCGGTAACGCGCATGGGCAAACCGGTCATCGATCAATACAATAATCCCCCGATCTGTCTCTGTGCGAATTACCCGGCCGGTGG
>CAITDH010000146.1 GCA_903891045.1 uncultured Desulfobulbaceae bacterium
CGCACGCGCTGGGAAGCAAAAGTTATTTATTCCAATAGGACTTAAACCCGCCCCTTGAACCGCCACACCGGACTCATCACCGAGGAGTAAACCTCTTCGGCAAAGTTGAGCATCCCCTGAAAACCGGCCAGGGCCTCTTTGCGCTCGTGGTTGTGATCACAAAAGCCCACCCCCAGCTTGTAGGCAATGGGCCGTTCCTTGACCCCGCCCACGAGGATATCAACCTCTTTTTCCTCAAGAAACGAGGTCAGCTCCAGGGGATTGGCATCATCGACGATGATCGTGCCGGGATCGGTGATCTCGGCCAGCTCCCGATACTCCTGTTCGGTGCCGGTCTGGGAACCGACCATCACCACCTGCATATCAAGCAAACGAAAGGCCTTGACCAGAGAAAAGGCCTTGAACGAGCCGCCCACATAGATGGCCGCCTTCTTGCCGGCCAGGGCCTCTTTGTACTTCTGCAACTGCGGCACAATGCGGGCCAGCTCTTCCTTGACCAGCTGCCTGGTCCTGGCCAGCATCTCCGCATCGCCAAAATGTTCAGCCACGTCATAGAGCGATTGGGCCATATCCTCGATCCCGAAATAGGAGACCCGGATGGAGGGAATGGCGTAGCGCTCTTCCATGATCCTGGCCAGATCCATGGTGGAACCGGAACACTGCACCACGTTCAGCGCCGCCCCATGGGCGCGGGCCAGATCGGCAATTCGGCCGTCGCCGGTGATATTGGCCACCACCTGTACTCCCATGCGTTCAAAGTAGGCGCGGATCATCCAGATCTCGCCGGCCAGATTGAAGTCCCCGAGGATATTGATGGAATAGGGGGAGATCCCCACAGTGTCGCCGGTGCCGATGATCCTGGCCATGGCATTGCAGGCGGCCGTGTACCCGGCCCGCTTGTTGCCCTTGAAACCTTCCGACTGCACCGGGATCACCGGAATCCCCTTCTCGGCCTCCACCCGACGACAGACCGCCTCCAAATCGTCACCAATGATGCCGACGATACAGGTGGAATAGACAAAGGCCCCCTTTGGACTATGGCGGTCAATGAGTTCAATCAGGGCCCGGTACAACTTCTCCTCACCGCCGAAGATCACATCACGTTCCTGGAGATCAGTGGAAAAAGAGAGGCGGTGCAGCTCCGGGCCGGAAGACAAGGCGCCGCGGATATCCCAGGTATAGACCGCGCATCCTATGGGCCCATGAACCAGGTGCAGGGCATCGGCGATGGGATAGAGCACCACCCGCGAGCCGCAGAAGACACAGGCCCGCTGGCTCACCGCCCCGGCCAGACTGTCCTTGTTGCACACCAGGGTAAAGGGCTGCTCCCCGGTACGATGAATCTGCTCCTGCCGATCTGCAAGTAATGCTTCCATGCCTGCTCTCCTTCCAGGTTTCAAGGGGTATTATGGATTTTCTTTAACCACAGAAAAGCAAGAAAGATGCCAACAGGAAAACATCCGCCATTAGTCTTTAATTACAAAATGTTACATGTAGATAAAGGACAACAGGAACGACATGGACAACAGGAAGGGAGGTACTGAAAATGAAGAAAAGTTTACAAAAAGGAAGGGATAGTTCTTTATTGTTGGCAACAGTGGACAACCAAGACCAGCAGAATCTCTTGTTTCAACCTACGTCACAACAGCAGGGATATAGATATGAAAAGTGGTGCCCTTACCCAGCTTTGACTGTACCACAATTTTTCCACCGTGCTTTCTGATGATCGCATCACACAGGGCCAACCCAAGTCCCATACCCTTCTGGCTGCCACGCTCCTTGGTGGAAAAATAGGGGTCGAAGATGCGGGGCAGGTGCTCGCTGCTGATGCCACACCCCTGATCCTGGATCAAAATCTCCACATAGTTCCCAGGAGCAAGGGTTGGCAGTTTTCCATGATTC
>CAITDH010000147.1 GCA_903891045.1 uncultured Desulfobulbaceae bacterium
CTCTCAAGGCACGAAGCGCGACCAAACGCCTTCGTGCCTTTTTTTTGTTCAGTGTTCTACTTGACGAGTCGGAAATGCTTTTCACCTCTGGCTGACGAGTTTGTCATAATCAGCGTGTTGACAATCTGCGTCGGTGGTTGTGGGGAATCCACAGGAGAACTGTTGCCAAACATGCCAAACGATTTTCCACATACGGCACGGGCATCAGGATGTAAACTCTAAACGGGTAGGCTCGTTCCTTCTTCTCGATGCAAGAAGAAGCATTCTTTCCCGTTCAAGGTCTGAAAGGGGCGCTGTAAAGCGACAATGGCCCCAATATAACGCTGGACTTACGTGTCCATAACTTGATAGAATACAAGTCAATGGCAGAAACTTTCTCACAGTATCTGACGCGCTTGAAAAGTCATTCCACTGAGCGTGGGCTGAACAATCCGCTTGTTAAGATGCCGGTGAAGAGGTTTCGGAAACTCCAACCCTTGGAGTTTGACAGTCTGGCGAACGGTGGTTCAGTAATCATAGGCACAGCCTACGACCCGATCTCCCGCAATCTTCTCAAGAATTTCAAGGCATGCATCAGAGAGCGCGGCGAACACTGCGCGTTCTTGTGCTTTGGTTCGGTGGAGATGGCCATAGCTGGCGGTGTGGAACAGCAACCGAAGAGCGCTCTATTCCCAGTCTGTCTAAAAAAAGCGTCTTTAAGTTCCGTTGGACAAAATGTGCGAACGAGCGTGGCCGATGACACGGGCTGGCTGTTCAATCCAGCACTCAAAACTCACTTGCGCAATCTCGGCATTGTCGTGTCGGAGTGGGAGCATCCGCAAAACATCGTGAGTTGGGTCAAATCTCAACTTGCGAATCGTGGCACGGTTGAGTTTGGCGCTTATATTGGCCTATTCAGTAGTCAGCAGATGGTGATTCAGGAACGGTTCGAAGATCCGCGTTTGTGCCATGTGCTTGCAAAAAATCCGGTGGTTCAGGCAAAGCTAGAAGGCCGACAAACTGAGGCAGCGCATTTTGGGGAGACAACGGATGCGGGACTGGAGGATCTTGGCATGGTTCTTCCGTGCGACGATAGTCAGTTGCGGGTTGTCCAACTTTCAAACTCTGGTTGCAGCATGCAAGTTGAAGGCCCACCGGGCACCGGAAAATCCCAGACCATTGTCAACATCATCAGCAACGCGCTTTGGCGCGAGCGTAGCATTCTCTTGGTTTGCGACAAGAGGATAGCCATCACTCAGGTCGAGGAGAGACTCAAGAACGTTGGATTACAGTCTGCCTTGCTGAATATTCACGACGAAGAACTCGACAAGAAATTGTTTCTCGGACAGGCAACGGAAAAGTTTTCTACGCATGGCGCACAAGAGTTCTGCGGCGGACAGGTTCAATATCCTTTTGACCAACTCAGTCAGACACGCGAAACGCTTAACAATCGTGTCCGATTCGGTCGCAAAGTATGTCACGCTGCGCTGCAGGTTTCTAATTCCGAAGCCTTGGGTGGATTGATTCAACTAAAGAAAGAACTTGGCAATGTGCCGATATTGGAAATCGCCAATTGGCAGGCTTTGTCGAAAGAGCGTTTAAATCCACTGCTAAAATCCATAGGCGAGTGGCCAGGCTTTGCGTCTGTCGTCAAGAACTCCACAAGCCTGTGGAATCGGTTGCGAACCGAATCCTTCACCGATCCGAACGTGGCGAATGATTTAGCCGGGCTTACGCAGATGATTCTTACCCAACTTGAATCGTTGAACGAACTCCGAGAATGGACTGCGTCAGTTGGGGTAGTTTCAATGCTGGCATCTGATACCGAAGTTATTGCGATGCTGGCCTTGGCGGAAAACGTCTTGAGTCGCCCGTCGTGTCATCACGAAGTTGTCGGCAATAGGGAAGTCTCATTGGCTGAGTTGAGCGATTTACAAAAAGTTTGGACGGGACGAGAAGCGTTGATGAAGGCGCGCCATCCAGTTCCGCTTCATTCCCCATACCCAGGGGAAGCGGAACTGGAAGCGAAAGCCATTCTATCATCGGAGCGATGTTGGACTTGGCAAGATATGCGTCTGCGTGCCAAAGCTCACGACTCGCAACGCGATGGGATCGAAGCAATTCAGCCGATTTATCGTCGATTGTGCGACCAGTTGGGATTGGTCTATTCTCCGTTCCTCAAGTATCGCAGGGCTCAACTGGAGTTAGTGCTGCGACTTGGCGAATTGAAGTGTTCCATCCCTCGAACATGGTGGTCAGCCAGCGCAACACCAGTGTTTTCGGTAGCTGGCTGGATTGGTCAATTTCGTGCATGCGGCCACCAGGCCGTTACAGCTCCATCACCGCTTCACTTTATCGCGCTTGAGCGGGTTGCTGCAACGCAATGGGAGCATGTGGTAGCCAAGGCCGAGCACGGCTTCAATTTGGTGAGCTACTGTCTGAAGTTCGTTAATGACCGCAAGTGCAAGTTTGCCCTATCTCAAGCGTATCCCGGAATTCCGGCTCGTGGCTTTAAGAACTGGCGTGAACTCACGCTGCACGCGATCTCGACTCATCTCATCATTGCATCACTTCGCGTCGCATCTGAAACGCACGTTGTTCTCAAGCAGATCACTGCGAATTATCTCGCTGCGGGCCACGAACACCCAGACAAGTTCAAGGAAATGCTGGTACATGAGGATGTGAAGCGTCTTGAGGTCGCTGCTGCACTGGTTGAAAAGTTGCGTGACCGAAACGACTTGTTCGACGTGTCTGGTGTCCACTGGCAGACGCTTTGGGAAGCGCCGAATCCCCGGCTCATGGGAGAAGTGC